>CADCOX010000346.1 GCA_902803195.1 uncultured Bacteroidales bacterium | reverse complement strand
CGGAGTAAATTAACTCAGTAAATAGCATGTATTATATATTAATTTTCTGGATAAAATTTACTCCGTATTTCTTGAAGGGTCAAGCGTCGCTTCGCGCCGAGCGGACGAAAAGATTGACGAAGATTGACGTCTTTTTTCAGAGGACGTGAATGTTTTATTTTTGACGTCAATCGTCGTCAATCTGGACGTCAATCTTCGTCAATCCTTGTTTTTGGGTAGCGAAGCGCATCCCTTTTTCGTTTACTTTCCTTGGAGGACCTCGTCATGAATAAGCTATTCGCTGGTAAGGCGGATGGAGGCCTTCTTGAGCCCCTTGGCCGAGGCTTCGAGGGTGATGGCACCTGGGCGGTCGGAGGCTTGGACGATGGCAGTGAGCTGCCCGGCGAAGGCGTGATGGTGGGGCAGATGGAAGAGGTCGAGGTTGGAGGCGTCGCCATTGGCGGCAGCACGGAAACGTCCGGCACCCTTGACGCGGAACGAGACGAGGTCGCCGGCATCAGGGATGAGGTTGCCGTCGCGGTCGACGATGCGCACGGTGACGTAGGCGAGGTCGTCGCCATCGGCAGTGAGGCGGGAGCGATCGGCGATGAGCTCGATGTGATGAGGAGCGCCGGCGGTGCGGACAGAGGCTTCGGACGTGGTGGCGTCGTCATAGCGGGCTACGACCTTGATCTCGCCTGGCTCATAGCGGACGTCGGTCCACATAAGGCGGTAGCGACGTTGCAGCCACAGCGGGTCGCCTGCCTCGCGGGCGGCGAGCGCCTCCTCGCGGGAGTACTTATGTTGGACGCCCTGACTCTTGCCATTGACGAAGAGCTCGGCGGCAGGAGCATCGGTATAGGCGAACACGGGGATGACTTCACCCTCGTGGCCGGGCCAGGTCCAGTGAGGCAGGATGTGGAGCGTGCGCTCGCGACGATTCCAGAGGCTGCGATAGAGATAGAAGCGGTCCTTGGGCAGGCTGGCGAGGTCGATGATGCCGAAGACGCTGGAGTGGGAAGGCCAGGCATTCGTGTCGTAGGGTGAAGGCTCGCCGAGATAGTCGAAGCCCGTCCATACGAACTGGCCAATCTCCCAAGGATAGTCGTCGGCATTGGCGAAATCGACGTCGGGCGTGTTGGACCACCAGCAATACTCGAGGTCGTAGCCGCTGCACTGATGGTCATCGTAGGTGGCGTTGGCTTTGAGGGCTGCCGGCAGCTTGTAGACGCCGCGACTGCTGACGGTGGAGCTGGTCTCGGAGCCAAGGACGACGTTCTGCGGAAGTCGCTGGTAGGCCTCCTCGTAGCGGTTGGCACGATAGTTGAAGCCGGGGATGTCGAGTTGCGCTGCGAAACCATTGTCGAGCGCGCAGTCCACCTGGTCCATGCCGCAGGTGACGGGGCGCGTCGGGTCCTCGCGATGGCAGATGTCCTGCAGGAAACGAGCGACTTGATAGCCGTCGGGCGAGCACTGCGTCGGCACCTCATTGCCGATGCTCCACATGACGACGGAGGCGTGGTTGCGATAGTGGCGCAGCATGTTGACCATGTCGCGCTCGGCCCACTCCTTGAAGAAGCGATGGTAGCCGTTCTTGCATTTGGCGCGGTCCCACTCGTCGAAGGGCTCTACCATCATCATGAAGCCCATGGAGTCGCAGAGCTCGACGAGCTCGGGAGCCGGCATGTTGTGGCTAGTGCGGATGGCATCGCAGCCCATGTCCTTGAGGAGCGTGAGCTGGCGGCGCAAGGCAGCACGGTTGATGGCGGCGCCGAGGGGGCCGAGGTCGTGGTGGTTGCAGACGCCCTGGAACTTGCGCGGCTGTCCGTTGAGGAAGAAGCCGCGGTCGGCGATGACGTCGACGGTGCGGATGCCGAAGACGGTGGTGTACTCGTCGAGGAGTTCATTCGATGCCGGGACTGTCGACGGCTCAGCCGATGCGGCGTCGGCATTCTTGCCCTTCTTGTCCTTCTTGGGCGACGGGGCGGGGTAGACGCGCGTGACGGCCTTATATAAATAAGGTGTCTCGGGCGACCACAGGCGGGGCGACTCGACGAGCAGGTTCTGGGTCAGGGGCAGCCCATGGGCGACGGTCTGCGTGTTGGACTTCGTCGCTACGACGCTGCCATCGGGCCCATAGACGGAGGTCTCGAGGCGGAACGTCCGCCCCTCGGCATTCTCGAGGGTGGTGCGAAGGGTGACGGAGGCTGAGGACGTCGGCGTCAGACGGGTCGTGACCTGCGTGCCCCATACGCCGACGTGGACGTCGGAGGTCTGGACGAGGTGGACGTTGCGATAGATGCCTGCGCCGCAGTACCAGCGACTGCTCTCGGCACGGTTCTCGAGGCGGACGGCGAGCGTGTTGGGCGTGCCGTCGGAGTGGACGAGGTCTGTGACGTCGACGTAGAACGAGTTGTAGCCGTAGGGCCAGAAGATGGCCTCGCGCCCGTTGACATAGACGCGTGCCTCGCTCATGGCACCATCGAAGATGAGGGTGGTGCGAGCGGGCGAGGCGGCGGTGGAGGCGGGGAGCGTGAAGGAGGTGCGGTACCAGCCGACACCGATGTAGGGGAGTCCGCCTGTGCGCCCCGTCTTGAGCGTGGCTTCCTTCTCGCCGTTCTGGGTGACGGCTACATTCTGGAGGTCGAACTCACTGCCGAAGGGACCTTTGATGGCCCAGTCGTGAGGGACGCTGACGCGCTCCCATCGGCTGTCGTCGAACGTAGGCTGTTCGGCTCCGCTGATGTCACCGCGCGTGAAGCGCCAATTCTGACGAAGGAGCGTCTCGCTGCGCTGAGCGTGCAGCGACGTGAAAGAGAGCGCCGTAAGGGCTGCGAAGAGTAAGTTGCGTAACATGTTTTTGTCGTTTTAAGTGTTATTTGTGTGCAAAGATAGTGAGTTTTTTGAATATAGCGCACGTGATTTGCAAAAAACTCACTATCTTTGCGCCGCTTTTTAGCAAATGGTTATGCGTTTATTCAAGCGACTCGACATATTCCTACTTAAACAGTTCTGCCTGCTGTTCGCGGGCACGTTCTTCATCTGTCTGTTCATTTTCCTGATGCAATTCCTATGGAAATGGGTGGATGAGATGATAGGTAAGGGTTTGGAACTGAGTGTGCTGGCCCAGTTCTTCTTCTACGCGGCTATGACACTCGTCCCGCTGTCGTTGCCCCTGGCTGTGTTGCTGGCTTCGCTCATTACTTTCGGTAATATGGGCGAGCGGCTGGAACTCTTGGCCATGAAGGCTGCCGGCATTCCGCTCGTCCGCATCCTCAGGCCCGTGCTGGTGTTCGTGTTGTGCGTGGCAGCGGGTTCGTTCTATTTCCAGAACGTGATTGGCCCCAAGTGCAGCAAGCAACTGGCGGCGCTCACCTATTCCATCCGTCAGAAATCGCCCGAACTGGAGATTCCCGAAGGCGTCTTCTACAACGAGATTCCCGGCTACAACCTCTTCGTGGAGCGTAAGGACGCGGAGCGCGGCATGCTCTACGGCGTCATGATCTACAATCAGGGCAGCAGCTTCGACGATACGCAGGTGGTGCTGGCCGACTCGGGCCGTCTGCAGTCGACCGCCGACCAGAAGTACCTGCGGCTGACGCTCTACGACGGGCAGCGCTTCAGAAACATGCAGAACACGGGTAGCGCCATGGACCACGCGACCGTTCCGTATATGCGCGAGACATTCAAGTCGGAAGTGGACCTCATCCCCTTCGACAATACGTTGAACCTGCTGGACGCCTCGCTCTTCGATAATAACGCCCAGACGAAGAACTTGAAGCAGTTGGCGCGCGGCATCGACTCGCTGAAGGCCCATCTGGACACCGTCGGACGCGAGCAGTATGAGCAGTACAGCTATGGCTTCCTGACCCGCACCCGCCTCGACGGGCGTCAGGATTCGGCTCAGCTCGTCGAAAAAGCACGCACGTCGACACTGGAGTTTGACACCGTCCTGGCCCATCTCACGGATCAGGAGCGTGCGCGCGTCGTCCGCTTGGCCACTGAGCGCGTGCAGAGCGGAGAGACCCAGACCGAGATGCTGAAGGAGAGCAGCCGCTACACGAACCGCCTGCTGCGCGTCCATAAGTTCGAGCGGCACAAGAAGTTCACGCTCTCGTTGGCCTGCATCATCTTCTTCTTCATCGGTGCCCCGCTCGGCGCCATTATCCGAAAGGGAGGACTGGGCGTGCCTGTGGTCGTGTCGGTGATCATCTTCATCTTCTACTATATCGTCAATGCCAGCGGCGAGAAGCTGTGCAAGAGCGGCACGTGGGACACCACCTTCGGCGCTTGGCTCAGCACGATGGTGCTGGCGCCCATCGGTGCCTGGCTGACGTGGAAATCCAATCAGGATTCGGTGGTCTTCAACATCGAAGCCTACCAGCAATTTGTCAAACGAATACTCAAACGAATAGGACTATGATCAACCTCTCATCCATAGAAAATGCCCTCCAGGATTTTCGCGAAGGCCGATTCGTCATCGTTGTCGACGACGAGGACCGCGAGAACGAAGGCGACTTCATCACAGCAGCCGAGATGATAACGCCGGAGAAAGTGAACTTCATGCTGAGTGAAGGACGGGGCGTGCTATGCGCTCCTATCACCATCAGCCGTGCCGAGCAGTTGGAACTGCCTCATCAGGTGCTGGATAACACATCAATGCTCGGCACGCCTTTCACGGTGACCGTGGATAAGCTCGAGGGCTGCACCACCGGCGTCAGCGCTGCCGATCGCGCAGCCACCATTCGCCATCTGGCAGACCCCACGGCGAAAGCATCAGACTTCGGGCGTCCCGGACATATCAACCCGCTCTACGCTCAGGACCGAGGCGTCCTTCGACGTGCTGGCCACACCGAGGCGGCTGTCGACCTGGCTCGCCTCGCAGGCTTGCAACCCGCAGCTGCGCTCATCGAGATCCTGAACCCGGACGGCACGATGGCACGTATGCCGCAGCTGAAGGAAGTGGCTGAGCGTCACGGCATTCGCATTATCACCATCCGCGACCTCATCGCCTACCGTCTGCAGCGTGAGCAGATGGTGGAGGCCGCACCCGAAGTGGACCTACCAACCGCCTATGGACACTTCCGCGACATCACCTTCCGCCAACTCTCCAATGGACTCGAACATGTGGCGCTGATCAAAGGTTCGTGGGAACCTGACGAGCCCATCCTTGTGCGCGTTCATTCGAGTTGTGCAACAGGTGACATCTTCGGTAGCCAGCGTTGTGACTGCGGCGAGCAACTGCATAAAGCCATGCAGATGATAGACCGAGAAGGCAAGGGCGTGCTGCTGTATATGAATCAGGAAGGCCGTGGCATCGGTCTCTTCAACAAGATGAAAGCCTACAAGTTGCAAGAGCAGGGCGATGACACCGTCGAGGCCAACGTACACCTCGGTTTCCGTCCCGACGAGCGCGACTATGGCGTTGGCGCTCAAATCCTTCGGCAGTTGGGCATTCACAAGATTCGCCTGTTGACCAACAACCCTGTCAAGCGCGTGGGACTTGAGGCCTATGGCTTGGAAATCGTCGAGAACGTACCTATCGAAATCAGACCTAACCCCTATAACGAACGCTACCTGAAGACGAAGCAGGAGCGCATGGGCCATACGCTGCATTTCAATAAATAAGCGAGGATGAGGAATCTTTTTTAATGACGAATGACGAGTGACGAATAACGAATGACGAATAACGAATATAAGTTACCGTCGACCTGAAGTGGTATAATTTATTCATCATTCGTCATTCGTCATTCGTCATTAGGGCGCAGCCGCGTCAAATCGTCACTTTGTGGTCTTGCTCGATTGTGTTCGGTCAAAAATAAAAGGGAAAAGCAAAATTAGTGCCCGTTTTGTCGCGCTGATTCCAACTTTTTATACTATCTTTGCGCGCAAAATTATAATACGTACGCAGATGAATAAATTATCGGACCGTCTCAACCGCCTTGCCCCCTCCGCCACACTGGCCATGAGCCAGCGCAGCAGTGAGTTGAAAGCTCAAGGCGTTGACGTCATCAACATGAGTGTCGGCGAGCCTGACTTCAATACGCCCGACCACATCAAGGCAGCTGCCATCAAGGCTGTCGAGGAAAACTATTCCCGCTACTCCCCTGTGCCCGGCTATCCTGCCCTGCGACAAGCCATCGTAGCGAAACTGAAGAATGAGAACGGCCTGGACTACACGCCCGCACAGATTCTGTGCTCCAACGGCGCCAAGCAGAGCGTCTGCAACGCCGTGATGGCTTTGGTGAATGCCGGCGACGAAGTTATCATCCCGGCTCCCTACTGGGTTAGCTATCCCCAAATGGTATTGCTGGCAGAAGGCACGCCCGTCTTCATCGATGCTCCCATCGAGCAGGATTTCAAGATCACGCCCGAGCAGCTCGAGGCGGCCATCACGCCACGCACACGTGCGCTCATCCTCTGCTCGCCTTCCAACCCGACAGGGTCCGTTTACTCGCGAGAGGAACTCCGTGGACTGGCCGATGTGCTGGCCCGGCATGAGCGGGTGATGGTGCTGGCCGACGAGATCTATGAACATATCAACTACGTAGGCAAGCACGAGTCGATAGCTCAGTTCGAGGAAATCCGCGACCGCGTTGTCATCATCAATGGCGTCAGCAAGGCTTATGCCATGACGGGATGGCGAATCGGCTTCATAGCCGCTCCCGAGTGGGTGGTCAAGGGCTGCAATAAGCTGCAAGGCCAGTACACCAGCGGTCCTTGCTCCGTCAGCCAGAAGGCCGCTGAAGCTGCCTATACGGGTTCGCAGCAATGTGTCGAGGATATGCGTCAGGCATTCGAACGCCGCAAGAACCTCATCGTCCGACTGGCCAAGGAGATTCCTGGCCTCGAAGTCAACGACCCCCAGGGCGCTTTCTACCTCTTCCCCAAATGCAGCAGCTATTTCGGCAAGCGCGACGGCGACCGCGTAATCCAGACGAGCACCGACCTGGCCATGTACTTGCTTGAAGTGGGCCATGTCGCCACCGTGGGCGGTGATGCCTTTGGCAGCCCTGAGTGCTTCCGCATGAGTTATGCCACCAGCGACGAGAACATCGTCGAGGCAATGCGTAGAATCAAGGAGACGCTGGCTCGTCTCGCTTAAGTCATCCTCTTTCATTTTTCATCAAACCCATTATCTATTAAGCCTATTCCCCTATTATGGATAAAAAACAGATTAAGACTGCCCTCATCTCCGTTTTCCATAAAGACGGTCTCGACGAGTTGCTCAAGAAGTTGAACGCAGAAGGCGTGAAGTTCCTCTCGACTGGTGGCACGCAAGCCTTTATTGAAAGCCTCGGCTATGACTGCCAGAAAGTGGAGGAGGTGACAACCTATCCCAGCATCCTTGGCGGACGCGTCAAGACGTTGCATCCCAAGATCTTCGGCGGCATCCTTGGTCGACGTGACCTTGAGGGCGACCGCGAGCAGATGGCCGAGTATGCTATCCCCGAGATTGACCTCGTCATCGTGGACCTCTATCCCTTCGAGCAGACCGTCGCCAGTGGTGCCGACGAGGCCGACATCATCGAGAAGATCGACATAGGCGGTATCTCACTTATCCGTGCAGGTGCCAAGAACTTCAACGATGTCGTCATTGTCCCCTCCAAAGAGCAATACGGTCAGTTGCTGGACATCCTCAATGCGCAGGGCGCTTGCACAACCTTGGCTCAACGCCGTCAGTTCGCCACCGCCGCCTTTGGCGTTAGCAGCCACTACGATACCGTCATTCACGGCTGGTTCAGTAAATAACAGAGGGCCCTCATCCCGCCCTCCCTTGTAGGGAGTGGGAGGCCGTCTGCCAACTTTAGGAATGATAAACAAGTTAATTTAATAGCACAAGGAATCTGCTCCCTTCCTACAAGGGAGGGCGGGAGTGGCTCCTTTCTTTTGATTGTTATGGGATTATTTTCTTTCACAAAAGAGATTGCGATGGACCTCGGCACCGCCAACACCATCATCATTGCTGATGGAAAGATCGTGGTGGACGAGCCTTCGGTAGTTGCGCTGGACCGTCATACTGAGAAGATGATAGCTGTAGGCGAGAAAGCCAAACTCATGTACGAAAAAGTGCATGCAGGCATCAAGACAATCCGTCCGCTCCGCGACGGTGTAATCGCCGACTTCAACGCTTGCGAGCAGATGATGCGTGGGCTGATCAAAATGGTTCATACAGGCAGCCATATCTTCACGCCCTCACTGCGTATGGTGATAGGCGTACCCTCGGGTTCGACTGAGGTCGAACTGCGTGCCGTGCGCGACTCCGCTGAGCATGCTGGTGGACGTGAGGTCTACCTGATCTACGAGCCCATGGCTGCTGCCATCGGTATCGGACTGGATGTTGTTGCTCCTCAGGGTAATATGATTGTGGATATAGGTGGAGGTAGCACTGAGATTGCTGTCATCTCACTCGGTGGTATTGTCGCTGACAAGAGCCTTCGCACCGCTGGCGATGACCTTACAGCCGACATCCAGGAGTATATGAGCCGTCAGCATAACGTGCGCGTCAGTGAGCGCATGGCCGAGCGCATCAAGATTAATGTAGGCGCCGCCCTCACCGACCTTGGCGAGAATGCTCCCGAGGACTATGTCGTACATGGACCTAACCGCATCACGGCTCTTCCTATGGAGGTGCCCGTGTGCTATCAGGAGATTGCTCACTGCCTCGAGAAGACGATTGCCAAGATCGAGACCGCAGTCCTCAACGCACTCGAGGAGACGCCCCCTGAGCTCTATGCCGATATCGTGCACAACGGCATCTACCTGACGGGTGGTGGCGCTTTGTTGCGTGGCTTGGACAAGCGTCTGACCGACAAGATCAATATTCCTTTCCATATTGCGGAGGATCCACTCCACAGCGTCGCAAAGGGTACTGGTGTCGCGTTGAAGAATATCCACAACTTCTCGTTCCTGATGTAGCATCCCGATGCGTGCGCTCCTTGAATTCATAGCCAAGTACTACCATTGGATGATATTTATTGTACTGGAAGGGCTCAGTCTCATGCTGCTCTTTCAGTTCAATCGTTATCAGAATAGTGTATGGCTGACGACAGCCAACAACGTGGTCGGAAAGGTGGATGCGTGGGAGCAGGAAGCATTGCGCTACGTGACGCTCGGCAGCGTCAACGAGGACCTTACGCGCCGCAACCTTATTCTGGAGTACAACTATGGTCGGGTGAGCAGTCAGCTGGCCGAGTTAACGCACGACTCAACGATTACTGAACGCCTGCAGGCCGATCGTATGGAGGGCATCAAACTCATCCCGGCCAAGGTTGTCACGAACAATATCGTCCGTCGCAACAACCTGATTACGATCTCTGCAGGCTCAGTCGACGGCGTGAAACCTGAGATGGGCGTCGTCTGCGGAACGGGCATCGTGGGCATCGTCTATATGACCTCAGAGCATTACTCCATCGTGTTGCCGCTGCTCAACAGCCATTCGCGCATCAGCTGCCGTCTGCGTGACTCGCAGTTCTTTGGCTATCTGACGTGGAACGGTGGCAGTCCGCTTTATGTCCAGCTCGACGATATCCCTCGCCATGCCCGCTTCAAGATTGGCGATATTGTCGAGACGAGCGGCTTCAGTTCAGTTTTCCCGTCGGGCCTGTTCGTGGGCAAGGTCGACGCCGTAGGCAATAGCGACGACGGACTGAGCTACAAGCTGCGCGTGCATTTGGCGATGGATTTCTCGCGTCTGCACGACGTCTATGTCCTTGCGCAGCAATTCCAGCCTGAGGTGCGTGAGCTCGAGCAGAAGGCCGATTCGCTCATGAAGCAATAAACAGCATTACAGTCGAATGATTATCACTTTCCTACAACGGCTCCTTTGGACGGTGGCTCTCGTAGCAGCCCAGATGATGGTGTTTAACTACATTCACATTTTGGGCTACGCGACGCCTTTGCCTTTCGTTTATCTGTTGCTGCTGTTCCCGTTGGGAACCCAGCGTTGGGGCATTCTCTTATGGGGATTCGTCTGTGGTCTGCTCTGCGATGTTGTTTCGCTCACACCAGGTGTCGGGGCTGCTGCCATGACGCTGACGGCTTTTGTGCAACCGCTTATCCTTCGGCGTATGGCGCCTAAGGACGCGATAGAGGATGAACAAGCCAGCTTCGCGATGCTGGGTTTCTGGGGATACGTCCGCTATGCTCTGTTCCTGACCTTCATCTTCATGTCGGTCTATTTCCTGTTGTTGTCGTTCAATTTCTTCCATCTCCGCGATTTGGCCATCACCTTCGGTTCGAGTTGGGCGCTCACGATGCTGATTATCCTCGTCATCGAAAGCGTCCGTGGCGGCAGGAAAGAGAAAACGAAGGCTTAATTTTCACCCCGATTCCATCTCAGCAATAGTTTTCGTTAACGTTACCGTTCATTTTCGTTATCGTCATCGTCATCGTTATCGTTCTTCAAGTCTGAAGCGTCGCTGCGCGCCGAGCGCTCGTTCTCGTTCTCGTTTTCTTTATCGTTATCGTTCTCGTTCTCGTTATCGGTTCCCGTTTTCATGTCTGACTCCAATCTCACATATCGCAAATACGTTTTAGGCTTCGCCGCTTTTGTGGTAGTAGCCGTCTATGTCTTGCGATTGTTCTCGCTGCAGTTGTTGTCCGACGACTACCGTGCGCGAGCCGACTCCAATGCGCTCATGCGTCGCATCCAGTTTCCTGCTCGAGGCGCTATCACCGACCGCAACGGCAAACTCCTTGTCTATAACCAGCCTGCTTACGATGTCATGGTGATCATGCAGGAGCAGGTGGGCGTGGACACGGCCGACCTCTGCCGCAGCCTCGGCATCACTCCCGAGTGGTACGAGCGGCGCATGACAGAGATTAAGAATACGAAAGGCTATTCGCCTTATACTCAGCAGGTGTTCATGAACCAGCTGTCGATGGAGGAGTTTAGCAGCTTTCAGGAGAAGCTCTTCCATTTCCGCGGTTTCTATGCCCAGAAGCGCAGCATCCGTCAGTACAGCTTCCCTTACGCTGCCCATCTCCTTGGTGATGTCGGCGAGGTCAATCAGGCCGACATCGATGCCGACGACTACTACCGTTCGGGCGACTACATCGGCAAGCAGGGCGTTGAACGTAGTTACGAACGGCAGTTGCGTGGTGTGAAGGGTTCCGAGATTCTGCTGCGCGATGTCCATGGGCGCATTAAGGGGCGCTATCAGGATGGTCGCTACGACCAGAAGCCTGTTCCGGGTAGGAACCTCACGCTTAGCATCGACCTTGAACTTCAGAAGTTAGGAGAGCGCCTGATGCAAGGCAAGCTGGGCAGCATTGTCGCCATCGAACCGTCGACCGGCGAGATTCTTTGCATGGTAAGTTCGCCTACGTTCGACCCACGTACGATGGTCGGCCGTCAGCGCGGCAAGAAACACAAGGAACTCTCGCGTGACCGGATGAAACCCCTGCTCAATCGTGCCACCATGGGCACCTTCCCCCCAGGCTCTACGTTCAAGACCTCGCAGGCGCTCACCTTCCTTCAGGAGGGTATCATCCAACCGAAGACTCCGTTCCCTTGTTCTCGCGGCTTCCACTACGGACGCCTTACCGTCCGCTGCCACCCTCATGGTTCACCGCTGCCCCTTGTGCCTGCAATTGCGACGTCATGCAACTCCTATTTCTGCTGGGGACTCTATCACATGCTCAACAACCGTAGTCAATACCGCTCTACGCAGGAAGCCATGACCACATGGAAGAACTATATGGTCAGCATGGGCTTTGGCTACCGATTGGGTGTCGATCTGCCAAGCGAGGCACGTGGCATGATCCCGAATGCCGACTACTACGACGATCACTACCACCAGTCGTGGAATGCGCTGACGGTCATCCATATCGCCATCGGTCAGGCTGAAGTGACGCTTACACCCCTGCAGATTGCCAACCTCGGCGCTACCATCGCCAATCGCGGCTGGTTCATCACCCCGCACGTCGTCAAGGAGGTGCAGGACGACACCATCGCGTCTATTTACCACCAGAAGCGCTTCACCAAGGTGTCGCGGGTGCACTACGAGACCGTCGTCGAGGGTATGGCACGCGCCGTCACCTCTGGAACGTGCCGAGGCGCAGCCACCTCTCAGTATGTCGTCTGCGGTAAGACGGGAACGGCGCAGAACCGCGGCTACGACCACTCCGCCTTCATGGGCTTTGCGCCGCGCGACAATCCCAAGATTGCCATCGCCGTCTATGTCGAGAACGGCGGCTACGGCGCCCACTTCGGTGTCCCCATCGGAGCGCTCATGATGGAGCAGTTTATCAACGGTCATCTCTCTGAGGCCAGTCAACGTAAAGCAGACGTCTTTGCCAACAGACGAATAGATTATGGTAGCTATGCAAGATAAACCCAAGAGCATTTTCGCCAGCATCGACTGGTTCACTATCATCGTCTATGTGCTTCTCCTGGCCATGGGCTGGATGAGTATCTGCGGTGCTTGCTATGAGTATGGGCAGCCGCGCGACCTCCTCTCGCTGGCTTCCTTCGACACTCGAACGGGTATGCAGCTCGTCTGGATTGGCTCGTCTATCGTCCTCGGTGCCATCATATTGTTGCTCGATGACCGCATCTTCGACACCTTTGCCTACCTCATCTACGGCGGACTCGTCGTGCTGTTGTTCGTCACGCCTTTTCTTGCCCATGACATCAAGGGCTCCCTCTCGTGGATTAAGATAGGCCCCTTCAGCTTTCAGAGTGCCGAGTTTGCCAAGTTTGCTACTGCCCTTGCGTTGGCTAAGTTCATGAGTTCCTATGGCTTCAAGCTGCAGGGCTCGTGGAAGAATCTCGCCATCTGCGTCGCGTTGATGATGTTGCCGATGGTACTCATTGTTATGCAGAAGGAGACGGGTTCAGCGCTTGTCTATTTCAGCCTCTTCCTGATGCTCTACCGCGAGGGCATGCCGGGCAGCATCCTTTTCACGGGCATCGCTGCTGTGGCCTATGTCGTCGTGGGTCTGCGTTTTGCCGACGAGCGTGTACTTGGGGGTGCTACTAGCCTGGGAGCTATCGCCGTCATGCTGATGATTGTGGTCTTTGTCATCGGCATGATTATCGTCTACTGCCGCCCTGCTGCACTCCTTGGCGAGACGGCAGCTGAGAGCCGTGCTGCACGCTTAGTATATCATCGCTCCCTCCTCGAGACCATCTTCGCATCGCTCGGTTCGATGCTCGCTATCATCGCTATTGCCTACCTCATTTTCTCTCACGAGCGTTTTTCCTCATACGTCTTTGACATCACTCCCGTGCTCTTTGCCGTGTGCCTGATGCTCATCCTGCGCCTCGTCTGGCTGGGCTTCTCCAACCATCTCTATCGCTACGTCTACATCGGCCTCTTCGCCCTCGGCTCGCTGGCTACTTTCTTCTCGGCCAATGTCTTGGTCGACCATCTGGCAGAGCACCAGCAGAAGCGTATTCAAGTGCTGCTTGGCCTTCGTGACGATCCCAATGGTGTAGGCTATAACGTCATTCAAGCAAAGATAGCCATCGGTTCCGGTGGTCTCGAAGGCAAGGGCTTTCTCAATGGCACGCAGACCAAGTTGAAGTACGTGCCCGAGCAGGAGACCGACTTCATCTTCTGCACTGTGGGTGAGGAGCAGGGCTTTATTGGCTCGGCTGCTGTACTCGTCCTGTTCTTGTTGCTGCTATGGCGCCTCATCGTAGTGGCTGAGCGGCAACCCTACGCCTTTGGCCGTGTCTACGGCTATTGCGCCTTCTCCATCTTCTTCTTCCACCTGCTCATCAACGTCGGAATGGTGCTTGGCCTCATGCCAGTCATCGGCATCCCGCTGCCTTTCTTCAGCTATGGCGGCAGCTCGCTTTGGGGCTTCACGCTGCTCCTGTTCATCTTCTTGCGTATCGATGCAGGCCGCTCGCGTTTCCAGCGTTGAGGCTTGAACGGCTGCGACCGTTCGCTCAAGCCTTTGCGTCCGTTCGCTCAAGCCTTTGCGACCGTTCGCTCAAGCCTTTGCGACCGTTCGCATCGCCCTTTGCGACCGTTCGCTCAAGCCTTTGCGACCGTTCGCTCAAGCCTTTGCGTCCGTTCGCATGCGTGATGGCAATGCCCGCTATGGCCGTTTTCGGCAGTCATATCGTTATCCCCTCCCAGATGGGAGGGGAACAGTGGCCGTGGGTGAAGGGGAGAGTGGCGTCCTTGGATGAAGCTTTCACGCAGCAACGCGGATGTCCCTTTTCAGAACCTTCTCAGCGCCTTATTCATACAGCAGTCCACCTTCAGCTGTTTGGCCAGCGGCATCGATAGCAATCTTCGTGGTTTGGGAATTATTGTAGAGGCTCACATGGGCTTTTCCGCTGGCATCCAGCTTCAATTCGGGATTCCAATAGAGTGTACGGCGATAGTCTTTCTGCCCCTCGGCAGGCGGGTTTCGCTGGTAATCGGGGTGGTAGAAATCCTCTTGGAAAGCAAACCCATCGAGGATGTAACGGCGGTCGCGATAGGTGACACGCTGCGAACCATCTTTGAAGCGATGGATATCGACGATGACTTCAGGTTGGTTGCTCTGCTCGTAGCGCTGGTCGCCCTCGCGTCGGGGCGAGTAGTCGGTGTAAATATAGTATTTATCGAGATAAGTGAGCAGGCCAAAGCGCAAACGATCCAGCGGGCCATACCAATAGCTTTCAGGCTTACCGTCCAGATAGCGCTTACTTGTGTAGTGACGCGACATCCCCATATCCGCGATCTTCACACCTGTTATACCGCTGATAGTGTTGTAATAGCTGTAGAAAAGGCCGGCATCCAAAGTCTCATTGTGAGCCTGATAGGCATCGATGACATAGGCGGGTTTGGACAGGTCTACGTGGCGCAGGCCTCCATGGCGAGTGCGGACTGTGATTTGGTCCATCAAATGGGTACCATCAACGAGCAGGCGCGGCGATAAATAGGTTGTATCACGCAACGGGGCGTTGTGAACCTGATAGTAGGTATATGGCTTTATCCAGCGGGGATAGGGGAAATTGAGCCGTACATAAAACTCTGGAATTTCACCCAGGCGACCGGCCATGAGGTCATACTCCGTGCGGTTGTCCATCTGCACCCAAGTGTGGGGCTTGCGTCGGCGCAGACCTTCCCACTTTTTATTCCATTTCGTCGTATCGCTCGCACCGAGGAAGAACACGCACTGCCCCTCGAAGCG
>CADCOX010000345.1 GCA_902803195.1 uncultured Bacteroidales bacterium | reverse complement strand
GGATAATTGAGGTAGTTGATACGGCGTACATAGTCGACACGGAAGATCTTGAGGATGTTGTGAAGACCCACATTGAACTCCATGTAAGGCGTGGAGGTCATGGGGTGAACAATGGAGACACCATCACGAGAGGGGAACTCGAAGAGGGAGGACGAGGAGGCTGGGTCGTTCTTGGAAGAGAGATGGCCGTAAAGAGCTTTGAAGCCGATGACCTCGCGCAGCTTGAGATGCTTGATGAGAGGAATGCGGTTGAGGAGTTTGCCCGAAAGGTCCCACTCGACCATGAGAGAGGCATAACGGTCGTTGATGAACTCGAGGTTGTTGATCATCATGAACATGTTGCGCGTGATGATATAGCTGTTGTTAGCGACAGGCATGATGAGCAACGGGAAGGGGACACGGTTCCACTGCATACCACCGCGCAGACTGATGTCTATGCGACCATAGGAGTTCAACCAGACGCGTTCGTAGGCTGTAAGTTCGGTGAGGTTGTAATGGTAATCGTTGGACAAGACACCCGGCAGACCGACGGTATGAGCAAGCGAGAAGACGGGATTGTTGTGGTTGACAACATGGCGGCGTTGCTTGGTGTTGATGATCTGCTCGCCCGGAGCCCAACGAACAGAGGTGGTGATGTCAGCCATGTGGAAATGAGCTACATCGGTCCCATCTGTGCGGCGATAAAAGAGTGAACCACAGGGCGTAAGCTGCGATGCCTTAAACTGAAGGCGGAAGTCGAGATGATGGTTCGTCTCGAGCTCGTACTTCGCCAACCACTGTCGATTGAACATCATGTGGTCGACGGTCTGCGTCTTGAACGACACCCATACGTTGTCCTTATCGCGCCCGTTCTGCCACATGAAATCGGCAGGACTGAACACATCTCCCTGGAAGGACGCGGAAACAGAATGGCGAGGCCACTCGTTGGGTGAATATTTCTTACGCAGCAAGGAGAACTCAGCCTCGGCCATGCCATACCACTCATGACTGCGCAAACCATAGGCGGCATAACCCTTCAGGAAGATGCGAGGATGGAGGTTGGCCGTGGTCTGACCACCCAGGCGGAAGCGATAGCCATCGATGAAATTGTTGGATATGGTGCTCATGAGAGGACCGATGTCGAAACGGCTGCGCTTAGGGTCGAGATGAGTAGGTACATAATTGCTGACGGCACTGCGCAGGATGAACATCGGCAGGCTGCGTAGCGAGCGTTCACGTAGTTGTGCGGTGGTCTCATGCAGGCGTTGTTCAGCGTGGGAGAGACTATCAGTACGCTGCAGCTGCCAGAACTCCTCGTCATCGCGCTCAGGAGACCCCTCGCGCCTTACATCACGAGGAAGGAAGAAGACATCGGCAATGGAATCGGTGTCGAAAGCAGAATACTGAGTGGCACGATGCAGCATAATTAGATGTTGCGACTTGATGACGCCAAACTCAGCAAAAAGGTCATCGGTAGAAAGGACTCGCTGTCCGTTGGGGATGTCGGTAAACCGTTGTTGGAGGACAAGATTGCTGACAAAGTTCACACTGGAACGCAGCGGGAGATGGAGCGTACATTGTTGGACTCGATAAGTATTGTCATCCAAGATGTTGATATAACCAGAGAAACCGAAGTCCTGCGGGTTCTGCGGCACGAAGTTCAGACGGATGACACGTTGATGTTCGACCTCGCAGGTGTCGAGGATGAAGAACTGAAAGAAACTGATGGCTGCACGCGAGGAGAGCGGACTGGTGAACTTACGTTCGAAGAGGGTGATGACATCATCGTAGATGTTGACATCCGTGAAGACGCTGGCCAAGACCTCATTGACCATATCGCCTTCGGCAAACATATCGGTAATACCCTCGGAATGAGTACCAAGGACATAGTTGCGCTCTTTAAGCGGCTCGCGGCGAAAGAGGTGCATGGAAGCCGTCTCGGTGTAACCGAAAGGCAGAATGTATTTACCAGTCTGAGGGCAATACTCAATCTGACGACGGAGGAGTGGACGCTGAAACAATTTAACAGAATCGCGTGCACGTGCTGAGATGTCGTTATAAGCATAGGTCATGCGCTGGTATTTGTTGTAGCGCACGAAATCGTTGTGATGGAGGTCGTGATCAGCTTTGGCGGCGATGACCTTACGCATCAACTCTACGGCAGGGTTACCCTTACGATGGTAGCGCTGCCGTTTGGGCTTCACAGTGACTTCCTTGAGGTCGCGCTCCTTGATGCCGACTTCTTTCTGACCCCAGACATGGAAGCCGAGGGTCAGGAAGAAGAAGGCTAAAAGGAAACGCTTGGTCATCAGCAGGCTTTAAAGCTCATGTCGAGACCCTTGACGCTATGCGTGAGGGCACCAACGGAGATGAAATCGACACCACACTCGGCATAATCGCGGAGGTTGTCGATGGTAATACCTCCGCTGGACTCGGTCTCGAAGCGATGATTGATGAGTTCAACAGCCTTACGAGTGTCGGCTGGCGTGAAGTTGTCGAGCATGATGCGGTCGACACCACCGATGGCCAGCACCTGATTGAGTTCATCGAAGTTGCGCACCTCAATCTCTATCTTGAGGTCCTTGCCCTTTGCCTTGAGATACTCATGGCAACGATTGATGGCATTGGCGATACCACCAGCGAAATCGACATGATTGTCCTTGAGCAGGATCATATCGAAGAGGCCGATGCGATGGTTGCAGCCACCACCTATCTTGACTGCAGCCTTCTCGAGCATACGCATGCCAGGCGTGGTCTTGCGGGTGTCGAGCACACGGGTATGGGTGCCTTCAAGGCGCTGCACATATTTGTTCGTCATCGTGGCAATGCCCGACATACGCTGCATGATGTTCAGCATGAGGCGTTCGGTCTGCAGGAGACTCTGCACACGGCCTGAGACAATCATGGCAATGTCACCGGGACGTACATGAGCACCGTCCTGAATGAAGACCTCGACCTTCATCTCGGGGTCAAAGCGGTGGAAGACCTCCTTGGCAATCTCGATGCCGGCAAGGATGCCCTCTTCCTTGATGAGCAGTTTACTGCGGCCCATGGCATCAGCAGGGATGCAGCAGAGCGTGGTGTGGTCGCCATCGCCGATGTCTTCGGCAAAAGCCAGATCAATGAGTCGATCGTTGAGTTCGTCTACTGTTAACATATTGATGTTTAGTTTAAAAGGTTGTTAGTTTAGATGTTTAGAGTTATTATTCAAAACGCATGACACGAGCGGGGTGAATGCGCGAGACAAGATAGCTGGGGATGACAAGGACGAGCACCGAGATGACAAGCGTTGCCAATGTGAGCAGGATGATGAGCGGCCATGAGAAATAGATGGGCACGGCATCGATGTAGTAGGTCTCGGGGTCGAGATGTACGAGATGAAGCTTCTGCTGAAGGAAGGAGAGACCGACGCCCAGTAGGAATCCCCATAAGAGTCCACGGATGACCAGTATCGTAGCGAAATGAAGGAAGATGCGGCGAACCTGTGTGTTGGATGCGCCGAGCGATTTCATCACTGCAATGAAGTTGGTGCGTTCGAGGATGATGATGAGCAAGCCCGATACCATCGTGAAGAGGCTGAGCGCAATCATCAGGATGAGGATGACATAGACATTGGTGTCGATGAGCGCGAGCCATGAGAAGATGCCAGGATAGAGTTCGCGAATGGAATGAACGGAATAAGCGGCATCGTAGTGGTCGGTGGAATGGTTAAATGTCTGTACGGCAACATCCGTCACCGCATCAAGCTTATCGAAATCATCGAGTATCACCTCAGCACCTGCACACTGATCACTCTCCCACCCGTTCAAACGCTGTGCGGCATACAGATCGGTGAATACCAATGAATTGTCGAACTCGCGAAGATGAGTCTCGTAGATGCCAACAACCTTGAAGCGGCGTGCCTTGACCTGATCGGAGAAGAAATAAGCGAAGACCCTATCGCCCACATGCAGCCCTAATTCACGCGCAATGAGGGACGAAGGTAGAATCTCGTTGGTTGCCATGGAAGCTGTGAAACGCGGCAAGCGCCCTGCGATGAGGTGCGAGGACAGGAAGGTGGTGTCGTACTCCTCGGCTACGCCACGGAGGACAATCCCCTTGAACGCGTTGTCTGTCTTGAGCATACCCGTCTTCGTGGCAAAGCGTTGAACATGAGCGACATCAGGCAGTGCACGAAGACGTTGGAGGAGTGAATCGTCAACTGCAAGGGGGAGCGCCTCGGCATTATAGAGACTCTGATAGTTGATCAGCTCGATGTGTCCACCAAATCCAATGACTTTCTGGCGAATCTCACGTTTAAACCCTAAGACCACGCACACCGAGATGATCATCACGGCCAAGCCTACGGCAACGCCCCACATCGCAATGGTCACAGCCGGACGAGAGATGCGTCGCTCATCATCGCGATGACCGAACAATCGACGGGCTATGAAAGATTCAAAGGGCAAGATGCAGATTGATTGATGTTGAGAGAACGTGGACGGAGCACGAGAGGAGAAACGCGAAAAGAGGTGTTAAACCTCCTTGCGACCCGGATAAGCCTCGAGGGCCTTGCGCAGGATAAAGAGTGCACGATTGAGGTCGTCCTTCTTCAGGACATAAGCCAATCGCACCTCATTGCGACCGAGCCCGGGCGTCGTATAGAATCCAGCTGCGGGTGCCATCATCACGGTCTCGCCCTCGTAGTTGAAGTCGCGCAAACACCAGGCACAGAAATCCTCAGCATCATCGACGGGTAGTTTGGCCACAGTGTAAAACGCGCCCATGGGAATAGGACTGTAGACACCAGGGATGCGGTTCAAGCCATCGATGAGACACTTACGCCTTTCGACATACTCATCGTAGACCTCGCGAGCATATTCTTCGCCTGCATCGAGAGACGCTTCAGCTGCAATCTGGCCAATGAGCGGTGGCGAGAGACGAGCCTGGCAGAACTTCATGACAGCACGGCGCACCTCCTCGTTCTTGGTGATGAGCGCACCGATGCGGATGCCACACTCGCTGTAGCGCTTAGAGACGGAATCGATGAGGACCACGTTCTGCTCGATGCCTTCGAGGTGACAGGCCGAGATGTAGGGTGAACCCGTGTAGATGAACTCACGATAGACCTCGTCGGAGAAGAGATAGAGATCGTACTTCTTGACTAAGTCGCGGATTTGATTCATCTCACGACGGGTATAGAGATAGCCCGTCGGGTTGTTGGGATTGCAAATTAGTATCGCGCGCGTGCGTTCATTAATTAATTCTTCGAATTTCTCGACCTTTGGAAGCGAGAAACCCTCCTCGATGGTCGTCGTGATGGTGCGGATGACAGCCCCTGCCGAGATGGCAAAAGCCATATAGTTGGCATAAGCAGGTTCGGGCACGATAATCTCATCACCTGGGTTCAGACATGAAAGGAAGGCGAAGAGCACCGCCTCGGAGCCACCACTGGTGATGATGATGTCGTCGGGCGTAACATCAATATTGTATTTGGCATAATAGGAGACCAACTTGCGACGATAGCTGAGATAACCCTGCGAGGGAGAATACTCGAGAATGGTGCGGTCGATGCCGCGAATAGCATCGAGGGCAGCCTGCGGCGTTGGGAGGTCGGGCTGACCGATGTTGAGGTGATACACTTTGACACCACGCTGCTTGGCAGCATTAGCCAAAGGAGCCAGTTTGCGAATAGGCGATGCTGGCATTTCGTGACCTCGGACTGATATTTTGGGCATAGTTGTGATGTGTTACTTGCAAAAAGCGGTGCAAAGGTACGTTTTATCATTGAATATGGCAAAGAAGGAGGGCAATAAAATCGCTTATAAACGCGTTTTAAGCAATTTTCACTTTTCTTTTTGCAAAAAGTTTTGTTTCATTCGAAGTTTTTGGCTTAATTTGCGCTATGAATGTGCATTTTGAAATCATTTACCTATGGAAGAAAGCAAACTTTCGGGACTGAAACGTAAAGATTTTCAGTCGACTATCCAAGGAAAGCAGACCGACTTGTTCACACTTGTGAATAAGAGCGGAAACGAGGTCTGTATTACCAATTATGGCGGCGCACTCGTCGCAATCATGGTTCCTGGCAAAGATGGCAAGATAGCGAACGTCATCCAAGGCCACGACAACATCAAAGATGTCGTAGAAAGTCCAGAACCGTTCCTCTCAACCCTTATCGGCCGCTATGGCAACCGCATCTGCAAAGGTAAATTCACCCTCGATGCCAAGGAGTATGAGTTGGCCATCAACAATGGCCCCAACCATCTGCATGGCGGTCCTACGGGTTATCATGCCCGTGTGTGGGACGCTGAGCAGAAGGATGCCCAGACGCTCGTCCTCCACTATCTCTCGCCCGATGGCGAGGAGGGATTCCCTGGCAACTTGGACATCACGGTCGTGTACCGTTGGAGCGATGACAACGAACTGATCATCGACTACAAAGCCACAACGGACAAGAAGACCATTGTGAACCTGACGAACCATGGTTTCTTCTCGTTGGCAGGTATCGCCAATCCTACGCCCGACATCATGGACCTGCAGTGCCAGATCAATGCCGACTTCTTCGTTCCCATTGATGACACCAGCATCCCGACAGGTGAGATCCGTGCGGTAAAGGGTACGCCCTTCGACTTCACGACCATGCATGCTGTGGGCGACATGATCGATGCCGACGATGAGCAGACACGCAATGGTGCAGGCTATGACCACTGCTTCGTACTGAACAAGCGTGAGGTGGGTGAGCTGAGCTATGCCGCCAAGATCTATGATCCCAACAGTGGGCGTACGATGGAGGTCTACACGACCGAACCCGGCGTGCAGGTCTACACGGACAACTGGGCTACGGGCTATCCCGGACAGCATGGGGCTACCTTCCCCCGCCGTTCGGCCATCTGCTTCGAGGCACAACATTTCCCCGACAGCCCCAACCGTGGTTTCTTCCCCAGCGTCGTATTGTCACCAGACGAGACCTACACCCAGACGACCATCTATCGTTTCGGCGTAGAATAATGAAAGACAATTTGTTATTAATGAAAATATTCAATTCCTAAAATTAACATTTATGGCTCAAGAAAAGAAACAATGGGGCGCGATTATCGTGATGATTGCCCTCTTTGCCATGATCGCTTTCGTGACGAACCTCTGTTCGCCTATGGGCGTTATTGTGAAAAACCAATTCGGCACCTCTAACTTCCTCGCCATGGTGGGTAACTACGGTAACTTCATGGCTTATCTGGTTATGGGCTTCCCCGCTGGTTTGATGATTCAGAAGTATGGTTACAAGAAGACAGCCCTCATCGGTCTCGCCTTCGGTATCATCGGCATCATCATCCAATGGCTCTCTGGTTGGGGCGGCTTCCTCGTCTACCTCATCGGAGCGTTCATCTCTGGTTTCTGCATGTGTATCCTCAACGCTGTTGTCAATCCTATGCTGAACCTGCTCGGTGGTGGTGGCAACAAAGGTAACCAGCTCATCCAGACTGGTGGTGTGTTCAACTCGTCTGCTGCCGTAGCTGTGTACATCATCATGGGTGCCCTCATCGGTGATGCTGCCACGGCTAAAATCTCCGACGCTACTCCCGCCCTGATGATTGCGCTGGCTATCTTCGTCATTGCCTTCGTCGTGATTGCTTTCACCAGAATAGAAGAGCCTCCTCAGCCCGTTAAGGTCAAGGGCGAAAAGGACCCCCACTCTGCTTTCTCTTTCCGTCACTTCAACCTCGGTATTCTCGCCATCGGCCTCTATGGTGGCGTGGAAATGGGTATTCCCGGATATGTCCTCCAGTATCTCACTGCAGCCAATGATGCTGCCACACCAGGTCTTGGCATGGATGCAGGCTATGTAGGCACCTTGGCAGCCGTATTCTTCCTGCTGATGCTCATCGGTCGTTTCGTTGGCGCCAGCGTAGGCGGCAAGGTCAGCACCAAGGCCATGATGACTTTCGTCAGCACTTTGGCTGTCATCCTGATCCTGCTCGGCATCTACCTGCCCACCGACATCACCGTGAGCGTTCCCGGCATTGACTACGCCACCATGTCTGTCCTCTGGGGTAAGGTACCCGTGGGTGTCTTCTGCTTCCTGCTCGTAGGTCTCTGCGCCTCCGTCATGTGGGGTGGTATCTTCAACCTCGCTACTGAAGGTCTTGGCAAGTACACCGCTATCGCTTCGGGTGCATTCATGACCATGGTTTGCGGCTTCGCCATCATGGTGGGTATCCAGGGTCTCGTTGCCGACTGGACACACAGCTACCTCATCTCGTTCTGGGTGCCCCTGCTCTGCGCCCTCTACATCCTCTACTACTCGCTCTGGGGCCACAAGAATGTCAACACCGACATCCCCGTGGAGTAAGTATCCCGTTAACGCTCTCCTACAAGGAGAACACTTGCATTTCATTTTTACTAATAAAGACCCATTGCCCCTATTTGGTCTTCCCCCACGTGGGAATAAGAGGGGGGCCATACTATGAAACTTACAATTGAAGACGTTCGCAGCCGCTTCATCAAGCACTTCGATGGCAGCACAGGAAATGTTTATGCTGCTCCCGGCCGTATCAACCTTATCGGCGAGCACACCGACTACAACAATGGTTTCGTGTTCCCCGGCGCCGTGGAGCAGGGCATGATAGCAGAAATCAAGCCCAATGGCACCCGTAACGTGGATGCTTATTCTATCGACCTCAAGGACCGTGTACAGTTCTCTCTGGACGATCCCAAGGGTCCCAAGGCTACATGGGCTCGCTACATCTTCGGCGTGTGCCGCGAGATGATGGCTCTGGGCGTACCCGTCGAAGGTTTCAACACCGCCTTTGCTGGTGATGTGCCCCTCGGCGCAGGTATGAGCTCATCTGCCGCTCTCGAGAGTTGCCTTGCCTTCGGCCTGAACGACCTCTTCGGCGACAACAAGATCGACCGTCTAGAGTTGGCCAAGGTTGGACAGCGCACGGAGCACAAGTACATCGGTGTGAACTGTGGTATCATGGACCAGGCCATCTCTTGCCTCGGCAAGGCTGGTCACCTCATGCGTATGGACTGCCGCAGCGGTGAAGTGGCTTACTTCCCCTGGAACCCGAAGGGCTACAAGCTCGTCCTCGTCAACAGTAACGTGAAGCATGCTCTCGTCGGTTCTCCCTACAACGACCGTCGTCTCAGCTGCGAGCGTGTTGCTGCCGCTATCCACGAACTTCATCCCGAGGTCGAGAGCCTGCGCGATGCCAGCTACGAGCAACTCGATGAGGTCAAGGATAAGGTAAGTGAAGAAGACTACAAGCGTGCACACTATGTCATCGGCGAGCGCGAGCGTGTCCTCACGGTGTGCGATGCTCTTGAGAAGGGCGACTATGAACTCGTAGGTAAGATGATGTATGAGACTCACGAAGGTCTCTCGAAGGAATACGAGGTCAGCTGCGAAGAGCTCGACTTCCTCAACGATGTCGCCAAGGAGCAGGGTGTCACAGGCAGCCGCATCATGGGCGGTGGCTTCGGTGGTTGCACCATCAACCTCGTCGATGAGCACTATTATGACAGCTTCGTGAAGGCTGCTAAGGAGCAATTCAAGGCCAAGTATGGCAAGGAGCCCGTCATCATTGATGTGGTCATCGGTGATGGCGCTCGCAGACTTTGCTAAAAGCACCTTACGGTCTTCATCGGATTCGTGCTTTCGTCAATGGGCGGAAACGGCACAAATGACCGATTTCACCAAGTAGATTCACGAATTCATTAAGAGTTTTCATCATCGCACCTTGCTGCGAATGTCAGGAAAGAGTCTTGGAAGCAATTTCAAGGCTCTTTTCTTTGCTTATTTTGGGCCTGAGAGCATACTCAAACGCACTTTTTTGAAGAAAATCACATTGAAATGAAAAAAAAAGTGTGAAAGCGACACCACTTACACAAAAAAGCACTATCTTTGGAGCGAATTAGGATAAAAATATGCCTAAGACAACCAAAAAGAAAAAATAATCTCACTTATAAACTTAACTATTCACATCGCAGTATGAAAACTACCGTTAAAGTACTTGCTACAGTCGCAGCAGCCGTCACGATGATGGTTGCCTGCCAAGAGCAGAAGCCTGCCGCCGTGGAAACGACGGGCAGTGGACTCAATCCCGAGCAATTCGTTGACACCATCGATGGCAAGGCCACGGCACTTTACACCTTGAAGAATGCCAATGGCATGGAAGTGTGCATCACCAACTTCGGTGGTCGTGTCGTCAGCATCCTGGTTCCCGACAAGAATGGCAAGATGACCGATGTCGTCCTCGGTTTCGACAACATCGCACAATATGCCGATGCCGTCAACACCCCCAGTGATTACGGTGCCAGCATTGGCCGTTATGCCAACCGCATCAGCAAGCACTCCTTCAGCATTGGCGAGGAGAACTACGAACTCGTTGCCAATGATGGCGACAACTGCCTCCATGGCGGTCCCACCGGTTGGCAGTACAAGGTCTACGATGCCGAACAGATTGACGAGAAGACCATCAAGCTGACCCTCGTCAGCCCCGATGGCGATAATGGTTTCCCCGGCGAGGTCACCGCTACGACGACCTACACCTTGACCGATGACAACGCGCTCGACATCACATGGGAAGCTAACACGACCAAGGAGACCGTCATCAACCAGACCAACCACAGCTACTTCAACTTGAACGGCGACTTCGCTCGCGTTGGCACCAACATGGAACTCTATGTCAATGCTGACAACTACACCCCTTCAGACATCTTCTACATCCCCACGGGTGAGGTTGCTCCTGTCGAAGGTACTCCGTTTGACTTCCGCACTCCGCGTGCCCTTGACGAGGTCATCAATGACACTACGTTCACGCCCATCAAGAACGCAGGTGGTGTCGACCACAACTTCTGCCTGAACACCTACGATCATGACACCAACCGCGGTGATGACTCACAGGTGGCAGCCAGCCTCTACAGCCCCGAGACGGGCATCCTGCTCGAAGTGTTCACCGACGAGCCGGGCATCCAGGTCTACACGGGTAACTTCCAAGGTCGCGGCGCTGGTGCTGATGCTCCTCACAAGCTCGGCGTCATCTATCCCAAGCATGTCAGCGTCTGCCTCGAGAGCCAGAAGTATCCCGACACGCCCCATCATCCCGAATGGCCCACGGCTAACGTGAAGCCCGATGAGACCTATCGCAGCCACTGCGTCTACAAGTTCTCCGTCAAATAATCACGAATCGATTTCGCCACTCCAAAGCACGTGAGTCATGAATACTTCAGAAAACGGCAATAAAGGTTATCTCTTTGGCATCGTCATGGTGGCGGTGTTGGGAGGCCTGCTGTTTGGTTATGACACGGCGGTCATCTCCGGTGCTGAGAAGGGACTGCAGGCTTTCTTCATGGAAGCCAAGGACTTCGCCTACACCGATGGTTGGCACGGGTTCACATCGGCATCGGCCCTGATCGGTTGTATCATCGGTTCGGCCCTCTCTGGATTCCTTGCGACCAACCTCGGACGTAAGCGTTCGCTCATCATCGCAGGCTTGCTGTTCTTTATCTCGGCATTGGGCAGCATGCGTCCCGAGTTCCTGTTCTTCGAATACGGTGTTCCCACCTATTCCCTGCTGATCATGTTCAACATCTACCGCATTATCGGTGGCATCGGCGTTGGTCTGGCTTCAGCCATCTGTCCGATGTACATCGGTGAGGTAGCTCCGTCGGACAAGCGAGGGATGCTGGTATCCTGGAACCAGTTTGCCATCATCTTCGGTCAGTTGGTGGTCTACTTCGTCAACTTCTTCATCCTCGGCGAGCATGTGCAGCCGCTGGTGGAGGAGATGGGCAAAGGCATTGCAGCCATCAACCCCGCAGCCCAGTGGACGGTCACTACTGGTTGGCGCTACATGTTCGGTAGCGAGGCTGTGCCCGCAGGACTCTTCGCCCTGCTCATCTGCTTCGTTCCCGAGACACCGCGTTACCTCGTCTCCATTGGTCAGAACGAGGGTGCCCTCCGCGTCCTCACCAAGATCAATGGTTCCACTAAGGCTGCGCAGATCCTGGCCGACATCAAGGATACGATGGTCGTCAAGACCGAGCGTCTGATGACCTATGGATGGATGTGCATCTTCATCGGCATCATGCTCTCCGTGTTCCAGCAGATCGTGGGCATCAACGCTGTTCTCTACTATGCTCCGCGCATCTTTGGCGACATGGGTATGGAGAACCCGATGGTCGTCACGGTGTTCATGGGCATCATCAACATCCTGTTCACGTTGGTGGCCATCTTCACCGTCGAGAAACTCGGCCGCAAGCCCCTGCTCATCTGCGGCTCCATTGGTATGGCCATCGGCGCCTTTGGCGTGGCTACCACCTTTGGACATGAGGGTATGGAGACGGTCACGGCCGTGAGCATTATGGTCTACTCAGCATCCTTCATGTTCTCATGGGGCCCCATCTGCTGGGTACTGATTGCAGAGATCTTCCCCAACACCATTCGTGGCGCAGCCGTTGCCATCGCGGTGGCCTTCCAATGGATTTCCAACTTCATCGTCTCCTCGACCTTCGTGCCGATGTTCAACATGCACATCACCGAGGGCGACGACTTCGGACATTGGTTCACCTACGGCCTCTACGGCATCATCTGCCTCATTGCAGCCCTGTTCGTGTGGAGGTTAGTGCCCGAGACGAAGGGTAAGACGTTGGAGGACATGACCTCGATGTGGCGTAATCGCAAATAACAAATCAAATCATTGTCAAATAACTAACACTAAAAACTATAATCATTAATTAAACTATGAATTGGAGTTCACATGAATTTATCTGGCTGGACTGGGCGGTACTTGTAATCGGCCTCCTCGGCGTTGTCTGGGCTGTCTGGCATGCAATCGTCAAGGACAAGAAAGCCCAACAGGGCGAAGACTCTTCGGCTTACCTCTTC
>CADCOX010000344.1 GCA_902803195.1 uncultured Bacteroidales bacterium | reverse complement strand
GGGCAGTAGTAGTTGTGGAAATAGTTCTTGATGTTGGTGATGCTCGGGTTCTTCAGGTGCTCCTGCGTGCCGATGGTGGTCTGCGTGCCGTAGGGATGATTGGGGAAGAGCTTATAGAGCAGGGCATTGAGCATCTTCTCGCTGTCGTCGGAGAGGTAGAGGTTATACTCCTCATACACAGCCTCCAACTCGGTGTGGAAACCGCGGATGACCATGTTCTGGAAGCGGTCGGCCTGGATGCGGGCCCAGTTCTCAATCTCGTTGGACGGGATGTTCTCTACGTAGACCGTCTGGTCGAAGCTCGTGTAGGCGTTGGTGCCGTCGGAGCCGATGAGCGCCATCAGCTTGTCGTACTCGTTGGGGATATTGAACTTGGCGGCCAACTGACTGACGCTGTCAATCTCGTGGTAAGCCTGCTTACGCTCGACGGGGTCGGTGAGCTGACGATAAGCCTCGAAGCGCTGCTCAATCTCGTCGAGGAGCGGAGCTTCGGCTGTGCTGTCGCTGGTGCCGAACTGCTTCGTACCTTTGAACATCAGGTGTTCGAGGTAGTGAGCTAAGCCGGTCGTCTCGGCAGGGTCGTTGCGCGAACCTGTGCGCACAGCGATGTTGGCCTGTATGCGCGGCTCGTCCTTGTTGACGCTGAGGTAGACCTTCAGTCCATTCTTGAGCGTGTAGATGCGGGTCTTCATAGGATCGCCCTTGACGCTCTCGTACTTGTGTTTGTTGCAACTGGTCAGGCATAGCGTCGCCACGACTGCTAATGCCATGAGAAACAATTTGTTGGATTTCATCAGTTTGATATATTAAAGGTTTTTAGTTTATAGTCTTCGTTTCCGGCTACAAAGGTAGAGAATTTATTTAATAGAGCGAAGATATTCGCAAAAAAATGGAGTTGAAGCCGTAAATACGTTGATTTTGGACTTATCGCGCAAGGATTAGATTGACGAGGGCCGTCACATCGGCGATGGTCACTTGTCCGTCGTCGTTGACGTCTGCCGTCTGATGGTCGTAGTCGGCATTGTCATTGCCCAAGATGATGTTGACGAGCGCGGTCACGTCGGCAATCGTAAGCTTGCCGTCGCAGTTGACATCGCCCGTTACTCGATCGCCGGCATAGTCGATGGCTGTCAGCGTAGTGGTGTTCGTAGCCGCGTCGGAGAACGTGATGTTGAAGCGGAAATAGGCCGTTGCCGTGTGTCCGTTGTTGTCCTTATAGACCCAAGCTTGGCGAATCGTTCGTTGGTCGCCGTCGTGGTTGATGTCGGGGAATTGTCCGATGGCGCAGGATGCGTTGTCATAGTACTCAGCGTAGACATAGGAATTGTCAGCCCAATTCGTTAGTCCTCCAGCGTTGTCGAACCAATGTCCGATGATTCCGTTGGCCGTCTTCAAGGCATAGTTGACGGTGCCGTCCGCGCTCACGGGATAGCCCATGATTTGCCCGTTCGAAGGGCCATTGGTGGTGGCCTCTGTGATGCGGCTGTAGATTTCGGATTGATTGAGCTGGAATGCTTTGCTCAGTCCGTCCATGACGTCGCCTTGCAGCGAGAGCGTAGCGGCGGAGTAGTCTGATGCGGGCTTCAGTGTGACATCGAAGTCGAAGGTGATATCTGCGATTTCGCGGCCGTCAATCAGGGCGAACTCCTTGAGGTTCGTCCCTTGGAGTTCAAACCGATACGGCCATTGGTCATCGCCATCGATGCTCTCGTCCCAGAGGTGGCGGTAGTAGGAGGCAGGCGCAGGCGCTACGACCAGCCACAGGCGTCGCGTACCCGTAGGTGGTGTGAAGGTAATCTCTTCCGTTGCCGAGGCGGCGATGGTGCCGTGGCGCAGGCCGTCGTTGTGGTAGACACGCGTCCCGTCGGCGAGCAGGGCGACGTAACCGATGCGGAAGCCGCGGTCGCTGTTGTTGCCGACGTTGTTGTAGGTCGAACGCCCGGCAGAGGCGTAGGTGGAGGACGCGTTGAGATACTGCGCCGGGTCGCTGCTGGCGAGGGCGCTGCCGGGAGCAAGTGCCGTGAAGCGCGTTGTGACGGCCTTGCCTACCGTCGGGACGCCCAGCTCGATGACGTTGAAGCCCGTGCTCTGCGGTGCGCTGGCGAAGGCTACCTGATAAGTGTTTGTGGACAGGCGTTGGTAATGGTAGTTGAAATCGCCGACGTAGGCATTGCGGTAAGGCGCGCAGACATCGAAGTCCCAAGTGACGCAGCGTAGGGCGTAGTCGAAATAGAGCGCGTAGAGGTCGTCGACCGACAGCCCCTTCGCGTCCATGAGAACCTCGTTGAAGTCCTTCACGCTGGTCTCGCGGTAGTTCCAGATGTCGGCAATCGTCGTGATATCGTTGTAGTGCTGGCAGAGGTAGTAGAAAAACCAATAGCTCTGATAGCGCTGCCACTCATGGGTGAAGGCATAGTTGTGGGAGTTGCGGAAGATGCCGATGCTCTGGTCGAACATCAATTCCGGATAGGACTGATTGGCCTGCCACTGCGCCGTCTGCTCCCAAGTGACGCTGCCATTGCCTACGGCGCCGTGGAAGCCCGTCTGAATCGACGGGTCGGAGCCGTGGTTGGAGTCCTCGGCGTAGCACATGTAATGGAAGGCGTGACCTATCTCATGCGCTACGGAATGACCTACGGGTTTGCAGGTGGAGGGGCTGATCCACAGAGCAGGTACTTGGAAGTCATAGCCACCGCCGTAGCAAACCCACTCTTTCGTGTGATTGAGCAGGATCATCACTTTGTACTTGCCGACATTCGAGTTGGAAGGGTCGACGAATCCCAGCGTGTTGCACTCCAACTGGAAGAAAGCTTCAGCTTTCGACAAGAGGTCCTCGATGTCGACGTAGTAGTCGTCGGAGGCAGAGAGCTGATTAGGCGCGTTGGAGCCATAGAATTTGTCCCAGAAGACGATGACGTTGTCGGTCTCCTTGGAGCGCGTCTTTGACCATGTATACTTGTTTTGGGCATCGGTGGCAGCGTAGAGGAGCGTGTCGTTGGCATTGAAATATCGCCATTCATCGGGGATGTATATGGCCTTGGCCGCGAAGGCGGCAGTGGTGGAGAGCAGGGCGAAGAGGCAAGTGAATAAGTTTTTCTTGATGACCATGGCTTTGCTTTAGGAGTAAGGATTGATGTTGATGGACTTATCCCGAGCGGGTCGGAATCCGTTTTCAGACGAGTCTGTTCTCAGACGTGGGCGGTTGTCGGGCTGTCCTTCGTGACTTCGACGAAATCATCGAGGTGGGCGTCGATGTAGAAGGCGATGGTGGAGGTGATGGCTTCCTCGGTCTCGACAAACTCGTCGTCGAGGTCGTCGAAGTCGGGGTATTGCTCGAAGAGAGCCATGAACTCCTCGTCGGTGCAAGGGCGCGTGAGTTCGTCGCCATAGCGCTCGAAGAGCTTACGGCCTTTGTAGACGAGTCGCGAGAAATCGTGGAGGATGGCGGTGCCGGTGTCGGCCTCGACGTCCTGTCCCCAAAGGCGCATGGCCTTGGCGAAGGGATTCAGGAAGATGAATGGTCCATAGCCGTTGTGGATGAGTTCGACGAACCCTCCGTCCATGACTTCGTCGCGCAGGATTTTGTAGGCGAGCAGCGTGATTTGCTGACTGTTGAGCGTCTGCATGCTCTCGGCGTTGAGCTCGCCGTGTATGCTGTCGAAGAGGGTGTCGGCGACGAGGTCGAAGAGTGCGTCGGGACTTTTCTGAGCGGCTGCGATGAGCGATTGTTCAGTAAGTGTAGGTTTCATGTAGAGCGAAAAGTTAGTGGTCCAATAGGCGGTTAGGAAGGAAGTCAGAAAAAATGCGGTTTGCGCTCGCGCGCCTGCTCGAGCGTTGAGGTCGGCGGCGCATCGTCGCGCTGCGCCTGCTGCCGCAGGGCTGCTTGTTCGGCCGCGAGGGCTGTCCGTGCTTCTTCGGCGGTGGCGGGGTCGAGGAAGGGCGCAGCCATCGGCGCGTTCTGCGAGGCGTCGCAGACGTGGATGACGGGTCCTTCGTAGGCGGGAGCTATCTTGAGCGCCGTATGCAGCGGGCTGGTGGTGGCGCCGCCAATCATGATGGGGACGTGAATGCCAGCGCGGCCGAGGAGGTGGACGGTAGCGACCATCTCTTCGAGCGAAGGTGTGATGAGACCTGAGAGGCCGATGACGTCGGGTTTCAGCTGCAGGGCTTGTTCGACGATGGTCTCGGCAGGAACCATTACACCGAGGTCGATGACCTCGTAGCCGTTGCAAGCCATGACGGTGGCGACGATGTTCTTGCCGATGTCGTGGACGTCGCCTTTGACGGTGGCGACCATGATGCGGGGTCGCTTGCTGGCCTCGGTCGTTGTGGACGCTGATGCGCCTTCGTCCTGTCGCGCCTCGATGAACGGACGCAGAATCTCGACGGCGCGCTTCATCGTTCTGGCGGTCTTGACCACTTGCGGCAGAAACATCTTGCCTTCGCCAAAGAGTTGTCCGACCAGGTTCATCCCGCGCATGAGCGGCCCTTCGATGATGGCGACGGGCGAGGGATAGACGTTGAGGGCCTCCATCAGGTCGGTCTCGAGCGTCTCGGTATTGCCTTG
>CADCOX010000343.1 GCA_902803195.1 uncultured Bacteroidales bacterium | reverse complement strand
GCTCCAAGACGGTTCCGAAAACAAGCCGTTCCTCATCTCGTCTGTTAAGGACTTGAACAATCTGGCAGAAGACGTGAACAATGGCATTGATTACGAAGGTGTCTATTTCCGCCAAACCGACGACATCACGTATGGCGAGGATGACGTGTTCACGCCCATCGGGATGGGCGACGAAGAAAACGAAGGCGTTCCCTTCCAAAGCATCTATGACGGCGACAATCACACCATCAGCGGTATCACCTACAACGACCCCGAAGGCTTGGGTATCGGGCTCTTCGGCTACATCCTTCATCCCGCAGTCATCAAGAACGTGAAGTTGGACAACTGCTCATTCACTGGCAACTGGGAGGTTGGCGCCATCGTCGGAGTAAGTGGTGGCAATGGAGAAGGCTACGTCATCGACAACTGCAAGTTAGGAAGCCAGGTCACGGTCGAGGGCGTCAGCATGACCGTGGAAGGAGAGACCATGCCAGCTGCATACGTAGGCGGCATCATCGGCTACGCCCACTGCATCACAGTAAGCAACTGCTATAGCGAAGCTACTGTCAGCGGCGGCGATTTCGTCGGTGCTATTGCTGGATATCTTTTAGGTAGCTCAGGTCAAGAGGCCATCATCGAGAATTGCTACTCGAGCAAAGCAGAGAAAGCAGTCGGCGGCCGCGGAAAAGAAGACGAGTTTGCTCCTTCTGACGCTACCAACGGCATCCTGAAGATTACCCTCTTTGCCGACGACAGCGACGAGATTAAGAATCTGACTCGCATAAAGAATTATAGTGGCCTTGCATGCGACGTGACCATGAAGGGTCTCACGTTCAACAAGTCCGGCAAGTGGAACTCCGTCTGTCTGCCCTTCAACATCACTAAAGACCAACTGACAGAGGAAACTTGTCCGTTCTATGGGGCTACCATCATGTCCTATGAATATGCTAACAGTCCATTCGACTTTAGCACACTCACGATGAACTTCAAGTCAGCTGAGAAGATGACCAACAAGATTCCTTACTTCGTGAAATGGGAATCGGGTGCCGACGTGACAGATCCTGTGTTTCAAGGCGTCGATGTGAGATATGATGGAACGAGTATTTCGCACGAAGACGTGGCAGCCGATGCCAGATATATCTACTACAAGCCCCAAGACTTTGAGGCTGGTGACAGGACCATCCTCTATCTGGGCGACGACAACAAGCTCTACTATCCCACGACAGCGATGACCATCAACCCCTTCCATGCCTACTTCAAGCTGCAGAGAGGCATCAAAGCCAGCAAAAGTAGTGGCGATATTAACAAGGATGACAAGGTGACAATCGCCGATGTCACTTCACTCGTGAACATCATCCTCGGAACGTCAACAGGGGAAGCCGTCGCCGATGTCAATGAAGACGAGAAAGTGACGATTGCTGATGTCACGGCACTCGTAAACGTCATCCTCGGCAAGGAAGAAAACACCCTGCGAACCATCAAAACTGACGACTCCATCGGTATCCGCTACGGAGGAGCGGGAGAATGACGAATGATGAATGACGAATAAGATTTTACTTTATTATAGCAATTACAAAGGGAAGTGAAAGAGTTTGTTCTTTCACTTCCCTTTTAAATTATCAAAGCCTTATCGCTTACAAGCCGAGCTTCTTCTTAGCAGCAGCTGCAGCATCGTCGATGGCCTTATTGGCAGCATCGGTAGCCTGTTGCTTGGCATTCTCCTTCACTTCTTCGGCCTTAGCCTTAGCAGCTTCCTTGACAGCCTCCGGAGCAGCCTCAACGGCAGCCTTGGCGGCATCGGCAGCAGCAGCGGCATCAGCAGCAGCCTGTGAGCCCTCGGTGATAGCCTCACCAGCAGCAGCCTTGACAGCATCCATCACGCTCTCACCTTTAGCGATTGCGTTGATAGCCGAAGTAAGGGCTGCGCTCTTCACGCCCGACACAGCCTGCGTTGCGGTCTCAACAATGTCTGAGGGGATGCCTTCGACCTTGGAGAGAGCTTCGGTAATGACAGCCGAAGCGCCAATCTCCTTCAGTTTAGCAGCATTCTCGGCGATGAAGTTGCTGATGACGGCGGTGTAGGTCTCAACGCCCTCGGTGTCACCCTTCGAGAGGAACTTGGACACCGTCTCAGCGATGGTGGCACCAATGCTCTTGATCTGCTCGGGATCGGCTTTCTGGATTTGTTCCTGAAGCAGAGCGACGACCTGATCGGCTGCGCCCTGGGGGCAAGCCTTCTCGCAGCATTCCGTGGAATCGCAGGCGAGGGAGTCGAGTTCAGCTGTGTTACTGGCTGTCTTGCTGCCGCAAGAAGCAAAACTCATGGCAACAGCGGCCATGACAAATGCAAAGATTTTCTTCATTTTTGCTTTTCGTTTTAAATGATTAATAAACTTTTTCTTATCTATAAATTCCCTCATAGGGAGAGGGGCCTAAAATGGACTATTGCGGGGCAAATGTAAGCGAAAAGCGTGAATTTGATGCAAGATTTGTGCAAAAAAGTGTGAAGATGATTATTTTTTGGTATCTTTGCCGCGCAATGAACCGATTTTATCTTTTCATAAGCGTTTTTATGTGCTCGTTGACGGCCTTAGCAGAGGATACGGATACGAACACGGTTCGTGATTTATTAGCTGAGACCGAAGTGGCATTTGAGGCATCCGGGACAGCATCAACGGGCGACTACGCCCCGTTGTGGCTGACCAGTAACCGCTACGGCTTAGCCAGCGTAGAGCCTTTCTCTACATACGAACGCGTGCTCGCACAACGCCTCATTGAGCACGACGAAGCTCGCCGATGGGGCATTGGCTATGGCCTGGACGCGGCTATCGCCTTTGGCCACACTCGCCATTTTGTGTTGGAACAAGCCTACGTAGAGGGGCGTTACCGCAAACTCAAACTCACGCTTGGCGCCAAGCAACAACCTGTGGAGACGAAGGACATCGAACTGACCAGCGGCGGCCTAAGCCTAGGTGCCAATGCACGCCCTATTCCACAAGTGCGTCTGGACATCGACTGGTTCGCGATGCCCGGTACGCGCGGCTGGTGGCAATGGAAATTGTACGGCAGCTACGGCATGATGACCGACGGCAGATGGCAGAAGGAATGGAACGACGGGACAGGCCGCTACACGCGCCACGTCCTCTACCACGAGAAAGCGCTCTACTGGCGTTTCGGGCGTACCGATATACTACCGCTGACGTATGAGCTCGGCTTGCAGATGGCATCGCAATTCGGAGGTACAACATACTACGGCTCGAGCCGCGGCAACACCGAGATGCGTCATTCGACGAACCTGAAGGCTTTCTGGAATGCCCTTATCTGCCAAGGAAGCGATGAGACGGATGGTCTGAACCCCAACACCGCGGGCAATACTGTGGGTAGCTATGTGATGGCTCTCACCTATCACGGAAATGGGTGGCAAGCACGCGCCTACTGGGAACGAATGTTCGAAGACCAGTCGATGCTGACGGTGCAATACGGCATACGCGATATGCTCATTGGCGGTGAAGTGACACTGCCCCGCAATCGCTGCGTATCGAAGGTGGCCGTGGAGTACCTCACGAGCACCAACCAGAGCGGTGCCGTCTACCACGACCGTTCGCCCAACATCTACGACAAGATGAACGGACGCGACAACTATTATAACCACGGCCTCTACACAGGTTGGCAGAACTACGGCCTAGCCATCGGCAACCCGCTGTTTACCTCGCCACTATACAATAAGGTATTCGGGCATGAGGGCATCCTGCAGTTCTACAACAACCGCATCAAAGCCTGGCACGTTGCTGCCACGGGTGACCCTTCGCCTGAATGGCATTGGCGAGTGATGGCCACGCTCTCACGCAACTGGGGTACATACAACATTCCCTTCGATGACCGCTATCGGCAAGGCCACCTGCTCGGCGAAGTCACCTACCGCCCGCGTTGGGGCGACGGATGGCAGACGACTTTAGGCTTAGGGCTTGACCACGGACACATCATCGGCAACAGCGCAGGAGCACAACTGACCATCTCGAAGAGACTGAAGATGAAGAAGTAGTGTGTAGAGTTAAGTGACAAAATAGCAAGTAGTGAAAAATAGAAATTTCATCATAAAAATTGCATTAGTTGTAGCCTTATTGGCAACAACTGGTAGCTGCGACAAGGTGCCCATCAACGGTCCCTTAGACGGCCAGTGGCAACTGATGAGCATCGAGACACCCGAAGGCTCTCGGCAGACGAAGACCAATCGGACCTACCTCTGCTTCCAGTTGCATCTCTCACAATGGTTCCGTCCTGGCAAGTCCAATATCTACGCCCATTTCACCCATCAGGGCGACAGCATTCATTTCTATGACTTTGCTCACGCGTCGGCTCAACGCAAGGAAGGCGACAACGACGAATGGGTGACGCCCGAAGAGATGGCGGCTGGTCTCATGGACGACTGGGGCTTGCACTCGACAGACATCACCTACCACGTCGGTGAACTCAACCACAGCCGACTGGTTCTGGAACGAGCCGACACGGTGCTGACCTTCCGCAAGTTCTGAGCGCTCTGCCCGGCCCTTCGATACGGAACGGGCGAGAGTCTGCTCTACATCTCATGACATTCGAAACTCATTATGAAAAGAAAACTCATCAAACTCTACGACGTCATCCTCTGCACGGCCTTCGGCGCAGGTTTCTGGCCTTGGGGACCGGGTACGATGGGAGCGGTCGTGGGCGTCATCCTCTGGTGGTTGGCCTCCTTGGTCCTACCTTATAAGGCACTGATCATCGCCACAGTATTGGCCATAGCTGTCGTGACTGTAATATCCATTCCGAGCATCAACCGCCTGGAACGCAAATGGGGACCAGACCCAAGTCGTGTGGTCATTGACGAAGTGGTGGGCGTATGGGTATGCTTGCTGCTCGTACCGAAGCCAATGCCGTGGGCCATGCCTTACTTCACGACGTGGTATTGGATCATTGCGGCCTTCGTGCTCTTCCGCCTCCTTGACATCTTCAAGCCCCTCCCCTTCATCCGACGTATGGAGCAGCTGCCACGCGGCCTCGGCGTAATGATGGACGACGTGGTGGCGGGTATCGTGGGAGCGCTGATCATGGCGTGTGCCCAATTGTGCATCCTCGAATTTCTCGTCCCATGAAACCATCATCCCACCCTACCCTCCTGCAGTTCATGAAGGCCCAGCTCTCTGCGTTGGCCGCGTCGGGCATAGACCTCGTCACGACAGCTCTGCTGTTCCGTCTGGCAGGCTTCTCTCCGTTCTGGAGTACGGTGGCCGGTGCGGTATGCGGAGGCATTGTCAACTGCGTCACCAACTACCACTGGACGTTTCCTGGCACCGACCGCTCCCGCCGCGGGATAGCTATGCGCTATTTCGTTGTCTGGGGCGGTAGCATCCTGCTGAACGCGTGGGGCGTCAAACTGGCTGTAGCATTACTGCCCCGTCACCCCGACACAACGCTCTCCGAGTTGATGCTGGCGCGCATCGTTGTGGCCGTGCTCGTGGCCGTGCTTTGGAACTTCAACCTCCAAAAACAGTGGGTGTACCAAATTAAGGAGGAGAGTTAACGAGTCCTTCGCGGAGCGAAGCGAGCAGAGTTCATACAGACGAGCTGAATAATTTGAGATTTGAACATTAAGATTTTGACAATAACAATATGACTTTCAAAGCATTTCGCGATGGCATCCAACACGGAGTATATCGCATCATCGATCCCGCCGTTCGGGCGCTTATCAAAGTGGGCGTGACCCCTAACATGATTACTACCTTAGGCCTTCTGGGCAACCTTCTGGCAGCCTTTCTGATTGTTCGCGCAGCCGAGACTGCATCGCTCTCGTTACTGGGATGGGCAGGTTTTGCCATCATCGCTTTCTCCATTATGGACATGGTGGACGGCTATATGGCTCGTACAGGCCATCTCGAGAGTGAGTTCGGCGCTTTCTACGACTCAGTTCTCGACCGCTACTGTGAGCTCGCCACCCTCTCGGCTCTTGCCTATTATTTCATGCAGACGGGACACCTGTATTTTGCACTCTGGACCTTCCTCGCGCTCATCGGCAGCATCATGGTCAGCTATATCCGCGCCCGTGCTGAAGGGCTTGGCAAGGAATGTAAGGTCGGACTTATGCAGAGACCTGAACGCGTAGTGGTCACGAGTCTTGGCTTGCTTCTCTGCGGCCTGCTCAACGGAATAGAAGGTTTCGACGCCTTATGGTGCGCAGCTGCCCCTATGATACTGATTGCCATCCTCGCCAACGGCACTGCCATTGCTCGCATCCTGCATGTGAGGAAACAGATGGACGGGAGAGGGAAGTGATTATATTGATGAAGGTGAATAAATAAATGATTTGAACGATACTTGGAAAAGACAGTAAAGACATTAGCAAAGTTGGTGATGGCGCTATTGCCATTCATTTTATTTGGACTCATCTACGATTCCATGCGCTACTATCCGAACTATCTGTTCGGTGACATAGATATTCAAGGCATCTACGAGACGGAAAAGGCTCTTTTCGGCAT
>CADCOX010000342.1 GCA_902803195.1 uncultured Bacteroidales bacterium | reverse complement strand
CTCGCTCCACTCAGGCTGCAGGGCGAGGTCGGCCACGCGGAAGGTGTCGACGGGCATGCCATCGCGGTAGACGAACACGCGGCGGTCGGGCGTGACGGCGTAGCGATAGGTGTGGAACAGTCCGTCGGTGTTGTAGAAGGTCCCTCCATTGGCCGGATTGCTGATGCCTTTCTCGCTGACGAAGACGTTCTTGGAGTTCATGAGTCCCATGGACGAAGAACGCACATAGCCCTTGAATCCGAGGCCACCTGAAGTGACTGCATAGGGCCAGACGCTCTTGCTGGGGTCGTCGGTACGTGCCTTGATCTCGATGGTATAGCCCTTGTCGGTGAGGTCGCTGGCATCGAAGGTCTGGGATTCGACGGGCGAACCGTCGAACGCCGTGCCTTGAGAGGAGATGTCCTTCACGGGGAGGGGCGTCCCTTCTGCAATGATGTTTACGTAGGTGCGGATGTCGCCTGAACGCAAGATGAGTTGACTCTCGGCATGGCGGAGTGTTGACGTGCAGCGTACGACCACAGCTGTTGATTCTGTACCAGCGGCTATCGTCGTGGGCGTTACTTCAAAGCCAGAGCCGACACGCAAGCTGATGTCCTCGCTCAGTCCTGTGGCTACTACCGTGACTGTTGCTTCGGAACCCGTGCCGTTGAGGCGAATCACCTCAGGCAATGTCTGACTCGCTCTACGGATGGGCGCTCCGTGTGAATCGATGAAACGGACAACAATATTCTCGCCATTGTCATCGTTCATTTGCGGAGACGAATAGAGCGTCTGGCTGCACACTAACAAAGTGATACAGCACAACAGATGTGGGAGAAATCTTCTCTTCATTGGGATGTATGGTTTGTGTTATAAATTCGGAAAGAAGGATTGGCGCAAAAATATGTAAGAGTTCTATATCTGCGGCAAAGTTATGTTTTTTTCCTTTATGCGCAAAGAAATTTAGAGTTTTTATTGTACTAATGAACTGCTCAAAAGCAATTTTGAATTAAGACGCAGAATTTTGAAACGTAAATGATTGTGGACTGGTTAACGTTCAGAGCTGATGGATGACTTTGAGAAGTTGTTCGCCTAGGCCGATGGTATAACCTTGCTGAACGAAGACGACACGGTTGAAGGAGTCGCAGATCAGGAAGATGGGCAGGGAAGAGGAGGTGAGATGCAACTGCTCGATAGCCTCACGCATGATGCTGCCATCGGCATCGATGCCCCAAGCTACGTTCGAGGGCAAGTTGCTGAATTCCTTGAAGTTGAAGCGACGGGCATCGTCCTCGCTCTCGAAGAGCAGCACCATCTTGCGACCCCAACTATCGAGGTCGTTGCGTACGAGACTGATGTCGCGTAGCGTGTGGTTCGTGGGCTCTTGGTTGGGGGCTATGATACCGAGAGCATAGTAACCGCGTCCGCAGGTGGCGAGAAGCGATGTGGGTGCTGTAACGGCGAAGGGTGAGATGGTGAGGGGATGGTAGAGGTCCTCGGCATTGAGTGAGCCGATGACGGAGACCGCGTCGTCGCGATGGCGAAGTGTGAGGGGTATGGTGGTCGTAGCGCCGGCTTTGACCTCGAAGGCCTGTATGGAGGCAAGGACGCCGCCATCGGCCATACGTGTGCCTGTGACGAGCACATAGGTGCCGGCATCGAGGCTGACACCAGAGGCAAAGGTGTTGGCGAAGGTCGCTTCCTCGGGATAGGTCATCAGCTGGAGCTGGTTGTTGTCATGGAGGCGTGAGAGGGTGAAGTGGGTGTAGTACTTGGCATCGGGGAGGTAGGTCGTGGGCTGGTAGGTGAGGCGGAGCTTACCCGTAGGAGCGGTGCCCTCGGCCTTAGCCGTCTGGGAATCGGAAGGTACGGAGGCTGAGGAGAAGGCTACATCGCGCCAGCCGTCAAGGTAGTATTGCACCTTGGCGTTGATTTCGTTGATACGAGCGGGGATGCCCAGTGCACGGCAAGCAGCGACGAAGAAGATATCGCGTCCGAGTTGATCGGCTGTGCGAGAACGGTAGACACCGAGCGGGCGCATGCGCAGATGCTGCGGATTCTGTCCTTCTACGATGGTGATACTATCGTTTGTCCATTGGATGAGTTGGTCGATGGAGAACGCATGGAAGGCCTCGCGAAGGGGTTCCTTGAAGGCCGTAAGCATCTCGCGTTCAATGCGTGGCGAGAGAACATAGGCCGCGAGGTCTGGGTCGTCGGGCAGGGGGTATTGGGAGGCCGGTTGTTTGGACGGAGCTACATTGTCGATGAGGACGTTGAGAGAAACATCCTGGAGATCCTTGTCGGGGAGAATCGCGACCAGACGCTCCACAATCGCCTCGGCGTGTATCTGCTCTCCATATTTGCGTATGCCGTCGAGCACCTCTTGGTTACCCCTGCAACGCTGGTCGGTCATGGTCTGCTCGTAGGAATGGCGGATGCTGTCCTCGAGAGCAAGGCGGCGGTTGTTCTCCTCGCGCGCTTCAGGGCTAACAGCAGGGAGCGAGGCGTTGGCCGCAGGTGGGGTGATGTCGAGGGAGAGACCTGCAGCTAATGCTGCAGGAACGGTGGCCGAGGTAGGGGAAGACTCGACTGGCATGGCAGTGGAGGAGGCGGGCATGGCAGCGGAGGAGGCGGGCATGGCAGCGGAAGAGGGGAGCTGGGCAACGGAGGACGCGGAGGTCGGTATGAGGCGGAGGGTGACGATGCTGTCGCGTGCGAAGCTGACTTGTTGGCAGGCGAGTCCATCGGACGTTGAAGCCCAGACCAGCATGTCGCCTAATCCTGCGGTGAGGAAGGCACGACCGTCGGCGTCGGTCTGCTTGGAGGCTACGGTGTAGAACTCGGCATAGTTGTAGAGCTTGAACTCAACCTTGGCATCGGGAACTGGTTTTTCGAGGGAGCCAATGACCGTGACGATGAGTCGACGCGTAGGTGCATAGTTGTCGGTGACGTTGATTTCGGTGAGGTTATGTTCTTGACTGACAATCTCTTCGGGTCCATCGTAGTTGCCAAAGACCTTGGTGTGCATGAGCATACCTCGTGAGGCACTCTCGTTGAACCATCCCAGGTCGAGCACCGGCTCAGGCTCGCATGCACCAAGGAAGTGCCACTGGCCATCAGCCCAGGCTTCGACCCATGCGTGGTTGTCGTCGGTATGTGCCCAGCGTGGGGTGTAGACTTGTCGGGCAGGGATGCCTACTGTGCGGAGGGCGGCCACGAGGAGTACCGATTCCTCGCCACAGCGTCCGTAAGCCGTGCGGATGGTGGAGGCGGGACCTAGGGTGCGGGCACTCGTAGGACGATAGGTGACATGCTCGTGACACCAGTGGTTCACTTCGAGGATGGCCTCAGTCATCGTGAGCCCCTTGACACGCGATGCCAGTTCGGTGTAATAGATAGTGCGGAAGTCGTCGAGGTCCTCGTTATTGACTCGAGGAGGGAGCACGAAATGGCGGAATTCGCGCTCAGGCACGCTGCGTCCCCAAGCCATCTCGGAACGTGCCTGCAGAGCCGCCTGCACCTGGCGAACGTAGAAGGCTGAGTCGTAGTCGATGCGATCGGGGAGCGACATGTTGTCGTAAAGGAATTCGAGATAGGTCTGACGCTCGGTTTCGAGGTTATTGCACGACAGGAAAAGCATGCCCAAGAGTGTGAGGAAAAGGGACTTTTTCATTGTTTTATTCTTTTTGATGGCGCAAATATAATACGTTTTTGAGAAAGTTGGTGATAAAAAGCAAAGAGATTTGAGAAAAAGTATGTAACTTTGCATTATGAAACATGGATTAGTGCTTGAAGGAGGTGCATTGCGCGGCCTCTATTCGATGGGTATAGTGGATGTCTTGATGGATGAAGGCATCGTTTTTGACGGCGCTGTAGGCGTCTCGGCAGGTGCTGCACTTGGCTGCAACATCAAAAGCGGCCAAGTGGGACGTGCTCTGCGCTACAATATGCGTTTTGCCAAGGATTGGCGCTACTGTAGCGTACGCTCTCTATTCCTAACGGGCGACTTGTATGGGGCGGAGTATGCGTACCATAAGGTGCCGAAAGAGATGGATCTCTTTGACATTGAGGCTTTCAATGCCAATGGACTCCCGTTTTGGGCTGTCTGCACGGATGTGGAGACGGGCGAGGCTATCTATCACCTCTTGGACAAAGCCAATGATGAGACCTATGAGTGGATACGTGCTTCAGCCTCGATGCCTCTGTGTTCCAGAATTGTTGAGGTGGGAGGTCACAAGCTTTTGGATGGTGGCGTTGCAGATAGCATCCCGTTGGCGTTCATGGAGAGTAAGGGTTTCGAGCGCAATCTGGTGATTCTGACTCAGCCAAATGGCTATGTGAAGCAGCCGAATCGTTTCTTGCCCCTCATGAAGATGAGCAGCTTGAGGCATTATCCACAGTTCTTGCAAGCCGTGGCGCAGCGTCACGTGATGTATAATGCGGAATTGGAATTTGTTCGTAAGCGTGAGGCTGAAGGTCGTGTGTTGGTGTTCCGTCCGGACACGTCATTGCCTATTAAGCACACGTCGCATGACCCGAAGGTGATGCGACGCGTATATGAACTCGGCCGTGAACAAGCGCTGTTGCGGCTGAATGAAGTAAAAGCGTTTTTGACAGACGATGGGCGTTAGCCGTTCTTGAGCCAATTGTCGGCTTCCTCATAGAGTCGTGTCAGATAGTCGGGACGACTCTTGCCTGGGAGCTCTTCGAGAATGGTCTCGCAATCGATGATATACCATTCGCCATTGATGCGGTTGAGGCGATAGAGATATTGTGAATCGGCTGTCTGATTGATGGTTACGCCAGCTACTTCCACCTTTGAGGGGAAGGTGGTGTCCATGATGGCCACAGCACGATTGCCATGGGGCCATACCATAGTGGAATGGATGTGGTAAGGGATATGATCTGTGCGGGCTGCGAGCGCCTTCACGAAGTCCTCGGCATTGCCTTCAAACCATGTGGCTTTGACGTGAGCCTTGCTGTCGTAGCACGTCAGCATCTCGTCCCACAACTGGTTGTCGCGGGCAAAACGTTCGAATGTGAGCAGGCGTCGCACGGCTTCCTTTTCGCGACGAGCTTCGAGGGCTGTGTGAACGGGTCTTTTGAGAATGAGACTAGTGTTCATAGAGATAGAATGATTTTGCTAACTTGACTTTGCAAATGCAAAGATAATGCATTATCTCATTCGTTGTATCATTTCGAGAAAAGATTTACATTATTTAATACTTCTATAGCCCTCTAAAATGCAAAAAACCCTCTCCAACGTGATTGGGGAGGGCATTTTGCGGGTGATAACACCTTATTTTATATACGCGTGTGCGCGCGAAGATCAATAGAAGATGTAGCGGTTATCCTTGATGTTGGCTTTCTGATAAAGCTCTTGAATGTAGCGTGATGCTGCACGGAGGGCTTGTGAAGTAATCTGAGTCTTGGTGGTCTCCTTGACGGAATCAGCAAGCTTGGCATCGGATTTCTTCTCGTCGATGACCTGGAAGGCATAGACACCGCTGTTACCCTTTACACCCTGTGCGAACTGACCCTTGGCCGTCTTGGCGACAGCACCGCTGAGGGCAGCTTCGCTCGAACCGGTAGAAGGCAGGAAGACAGGTGAGTTGAAGGTGACGTGCTTGATGGTGTCGATGGGGAGGGCGCCCTGGAGCTTAGCCACAGAGGCGAGATCCTTGCAAGCAGCCATCTGCTCCTGCAGTTTAGCAGCCTTCTTGTCGCGGATGACTTCGCTCTGAACGAATTCCTTCACGCTCTCGAGGGTGCGGTAGTCGCCATCGTTCTTGCCGGTGACCATGACGACAAGCAGGTGGTCGTTGTTGCCGACAGTGTAGATGTCAGAGACGTCGCCAATCTTGCGGTCACCATTGAAGATCCAACGGAAAGCCTCGCGAGTGGAACTCAGACCAGCCACGTTGTGTTCGTTGGCGAACATGCTCTCGCGCTGCTGAACCATGTAGCCAGCCTTGAGGGCATTAGCTTCGATTTCCTCGATGGTCTTATTGGAAGCGATGAACTGCGAGAAGTCGTTGAAGGTCTTGTTGAACGTATCGTTGGAGAAGTCGATGGGGCGCTTGACAACAGCCACCTGATACTTCTCGACGGGATTGCGACGATCCATGACACGGAGGATGGCATAGCCTGTGCCAATCTTGACCATCTGCGTCGTGCCTGCAGCCTGAGCATTGAGGGCGTTGATGAACTTCTGGTTGTTCTCGTCGAGGGTAGCGGTCTCATACTGAGCTGAGGTGATCCATGTCTCTTCGCCGGTCTGATTGTACTTCTTGGCGATGCTGTCGAAGGGCACACCAGCGTTGAGGGCTGTCATGATGCTGTCGGCAGTCTTCTTGGCTGCAGCCTCGTCGGCACCACCTACGCCAATCTGACGGAACTGGATGGAGTCGGGCAGGGTAGTCTTGGCGATGAGGCGAACGATGTTCTGCGTGTTGTCCTGTGCGTTGAGGTAGGGACCCTTCTGCTGGCCAACGCTCATGGAATCGAGCTGGGCTGCAATGTCGGTGGGCAGAGCTGTGCGACGAACGGCGAGTGCGTTGTAGCCAACGGTGCTGCCGCTCTTGCGGATGATATTGGCGAAGTCGGCGTCGTCTGCCAACATCTGGGCAGCTACGTCCTGCATCTCCTTGTTGATCTCGTCGCGGTCGGCCTTGCTGGCGGTGATGGCAACGTCGATGTACTTGATGTCGCGAGTAGGATCGTCAAGACGGAACATTTCCTTCAGCTCGTTGTACTTGGCGTTGAGTTCCTTGTCGTCGGCCTTCACGTCCTCATCCTTGATGCTGGAGTAGGGGAGAGCGGCCAGAAGGATATCCTTCTCGTCGTGGCTACCCTCGTAGCTGTTCTTCAGGCTGACGGGGTTGCTGATGAACGACTTGCCCAGAAGGCTCTGGAACTTGTTGGCAAGAGCCTGTTGACGGATGTTCTTCTCGATGAACTTCCAATAGTTGTAGATTTGGGTGTAGTAAGCCATTGCCTCGGCGGGCTGACCAGCCTGACCTTTCATCGCATTGTACTGGGTAAGGAACTGGTTGAGCTGTTCGATGTCGAAAGCACCTGTCTGCTGGTTACGGAACGGGGTCTGTGCGAGCAGGGGGCTCTGACCATTCTTGATGATGTCCTGCATCTCTGCATCGGTCACGGCAAGGCCAAGTTCGTCTGCCTCGTGCTCGATCAACGCGTTCTGGACATAGGTCTGCCACACTTGGTCGCGCACCTGCTGCATCTGCTCTTCGGTCAGGTTGTCGTTTCCGGATGAGAACTTGACGACATCAACGTACTCGTCGACGAGGTCGTTGTAGTCCTGCACGTTAAGTGTCTTTCCGTAGATTTCGCCGACACGCTGATGGCTCTCAGCCCGTGAGGAAGAGAGTGAGCGCACGGCTTCTTCAGCAATGAATGCAAATAGCGCAAGACCCACGAAAAGGATGAGGAGTGCGCCTTTGTTTCTTAGTTTTTGTAATGTTGCCATTTGTTATTGAATTATTTGATATTTTGTTTCTATCTATGGGATTTAACTCCAAAAAGCGTGCGAAGGTACAAAGAATTTTGCAAATAGCCACGCGTTTATCGCGAAAATTACGATTTTACCCTAAAAGTTTGTCAAAAAAGAGGTCATTCGTCGTGGATTTTCAGTCTGACGAGTTCAATTTTCGTACTTGTGTTCTTAATAATCTTAAATTCGTACTTGTCAAATCGAACGATTTCATTCAACTTCGGGAATCGTTGCAACTCGTGAAGAATGAGTCCGCCGACGGTCATGTAGTCCTCGCTCTCGGGGAGGTCCAAGTCGAGCAGTTCGTTGGCTCTTTCGACTTCGAGTCGAGCTGAGATTTCGTATTCGCCCGAAGGGAGGCGTTTGGCGGTGTAGGTCGACTGGTCGTGCTCGTCCTCGATATCACCGAAAATCTCCTCGACGAGGTCCTCGAGGGTGCAGATGCCACTTGTACCGCCGAACTCATCGACAACGACCGCCAAGGATATCTTCTGCTGCATAAGCGTCTGCATCAGCTTCTGAGCTCCCATGCTCTCAGGTACGATGGGGACTTCGCGTATATGATCACGCCAATCGTCAGTGGCTTTCAGACGGAACATCTCGGAGGAATGAATAAAACCTATAACGTTGTCGATATCTTCCTCGTAGACAATGATTTTCGAACAACCACTCTCGATAAAGCGTGCTTTCAGCACTTCAAGGCTCTCGCCCGTCTCGACAGCAACTATTTCTGTTCGTGGTACGATGCAATCGCGTACTTTGCAGTTGCTGAAGTCGAGAGCGTTCTGGAAGATCTTCACTTCATCGGTAATCTCTTCGTCATCTGAACTTTGCTCGATGCTGGATTGGATGAGATAGTCGAGGTCTACTTTTGTGAAAGCCTGGTCGGTGTCGCCGCTGCTCACTTTTAGCCCGAAAATGCGGAGGATGAGTTTCGATAGGCTGCTGGTGAACTTGGAGATGGGGTAGAGGATGACATAGAAAAGATAAGCGATGGGCGAGAAAAGCGTCAGCGTTCGGTTGGGATTGATCTTGAATAGCGTCTTGGGCAGGAACTCGCCAGTGAAAAGCACGATGATCGTAGAGATGAGCGTCTCCACCAGCAGTGCTAACCATTCGTTGGTAATTCCTGCAGGCTGGACGACTACGCTGTCGAGGAGTCGGGCGATTAGGATGCCGTAGATGACAATCGAGATGTTGTTGCCCACAAGTAGGGTGGAGATGAAATTGTTGGGGTGTTCATAGAACGTTGCAGCCAAGCGTGAACCCAGGCTACTCTGTGAACGCTCCATCTCGAATCGCATCTTGTTGCTGGAGACGAAGGCGATTTCCATCCCTGAGAAGAACGCAGAGAAGGCAAGCGAGATGATGATGTATATGATGAGTGTAGTCATGTGTCTACGATTAGTCGAATAAAGCGTTAGTGCGGAGCCGTGTAGGCGCTCTCATCCCTACGAGAATCGGCCGTCGATGGGCGTTGGTAGGTGTCCATGCCGTTTGCACTTTCGGAGGTATCGTCCTTGTGTTCGTTCATGGGGGTGTAACCAGCCGAATTCAGAATCTTGTAGTCTGTCATCTGCTCGTTGGAACGGAAGTGGTAGCCTCGAAGTTGCTGGTTGGACGATGGCTTGGTGATGCACATGTACATGGTGTTCCACATCTGGTGAGCATCCATGTCCCAGAAGAGTTCCTCGGTCTCGAAGAGCGTGCCTTCGCGATTCAGCACGACGACGCGTCCCCGCAACTCCCACGTGCGATTGTCGTGGCAGTAAGCCGTATCTGACTGGACGTGCCACTGAACGTGAAAGGTCGTGTCGAACTTCTCGAGGAATAGTCCTTTCAAGAACGACCATTTCGGCACAGGTTGCGTGTAGATCAACCAATCCTCTGCAATGATTTTGTAGCTGATGATGCCCGAGTCCGAGATCAGGTTTGAGATGCCGTGAGCCGTGAGTAGCGGCAGCGAATCGGCCTCGTTCACGGCAGGGGCAAGATGCTCGTGCCTCTGCTCGCAAGAAGTGATGGCCAGCAGAAGCAAGGCAATGACGAATACCAAAGAGGGCTTGTTCTGATTCACAGCGGTGATGGGGTGCCGATGGGCGTTTACTGGAACTTCCACTTCATGAACCAGTTCTCGTTGAATGTCAGGCCGATATTGATGCGGAAGACGTTTTCCGT
>CADCOX010000341.1 GCA_902803195.1 uncultured Bacteroidales bacterium | reverse complement strand
TCGGCTTGGTCCAGCATGCCTGCCCGCTGGAGGCGGTCGCGGAACGTCTCGAGGTTGCAAGGCGTGAGCACACCCATGTACTTCTGGATCTCGTCGAAGTCGGGATAGGTCTGGAACTGAGCCGTCTCATGTGAGATGACGGGCACAGAACTCAGCGAGCAACCTTCCTCGAAGTTCATGCTGGCATTGGGACGGAAATGGTTGATGATACCGCCATCCTCGGCATCAGCAAAGGAGAAGGAACCACGGGTGTGGGTGCCATAGCGTCCCCATCCTTCGCCACCGACGCGGCAGGTGGTGAAATAGTCCATGCCGGGCTTGACGCCCTGATAGCCGAGGTAGTAGTTGGAACCGAAGGTGTAGAGCTTGTCGGGCGCGATGCGGCGGAAGTCGGCCACGAACTTGGCCATCTCGGCGATGTCGCCCCATAGCTCGTTGCCCAGCGCCATCATGCGGAACGAGGGGTGGTGGCCGTAGGTGCGCAGGATCTGCTCGCCCTCCTGGTGGAGGAAGCGCATCAGCGTGTCGTCCTTGGCGTCGAAATTGCCCCAGAACGGGAGTTCGGGCTGCAGGATGATGCCGAGTTCGTCGGCCGCCACGAAGGCTGCTTCTGGAGGGCACCACGAGTGGAAACGTATGTGGTTGAGGCCATAGGAGTCGCAGATGGTGAGGTAGCGGTGCCAGGAGTCGACGTCCATGGGCACGTGCCCGGTGAGTGGCCACACGCAGGCATCGTGCTTGCCGCGCAGGAACAGGCGATGGCCGTTGGCGTAGAAATGGTGGCCCTCGATGTGGAAGTTGCGGAAGTTGGGATGTATGTGGGCTGGTGCGGTGGGCTTGGTCAGCTGTGTGGTGAGGCAGATCTCGCCGATGATGCCATTCCAGTTGGTTTGTGTGTCCTCGGTGTAGGCATGGCTGTTGGCATAGAGTTGTGTGGGCACTCCGCTGGCGTTGTCGACCATGATGGCCAGTTGATGGCGTCCGGGGGTGAGCAGGCGCGAGAGGTCGTAGATCTGCGGCGTCGAGATGTTGTTGGCGGAGCCCGCCTTGCGCCCGTCGACATAGACTTCAGAGGGTTTCGTGCGCTCCAGCGTCAGGTAGATGGTCTTGCCTCGCCAGTCGCGGGGAATCTCCACCGTGCGGCGGTACCACGCGCGTCCTTTGTAGGAATAGAGGCGTGAGAGGTGCGATGTTTCGCCGCGCCACTTGAGCGGGTCGCCCTTGCGATTGGTGTCGGTGGTGCCGGGCAGCGCCACCGTCTCGCTCATCGGTGCGTTGGGTCGCAGGTTGCCTTGACGGTCGAGGGCAAACTGCCACATGCCGCTCAGGTCGATGCGTGGTTGGGCGAAGGCCAGACTGCTGAGGCACGTCACGGCCAGCAGAAGGAGAGTAGTACGTCTATTGTTCATCTCTCATTTACTATTTACTATTTACCATTTACTCAAGGTTCGCTTGTTATGGAGAAGTCAAGAACATCTGTCTTAACTTCTTCGCTCGAGCTTGCTCGCTTGACACTTCAAGAACTTCTTCGCTCGAGCTCGCTCACTTGGAGGCCTCGCGCAGCTGTCGCTCGGCACGCTGGATCATGTCGGCAGTACCAGAGCCGTCGCTGACGTACTTGACCACCATCTCGGCATAGTCGATGGCCTCGCGCAGCTTGGCCGATGGTGCTTGCTGCTCGCGAGCCTTGGCCAGCAGGGGCAGCAGGGCATCGAGGTCTTCGAGTTCGGGCAGGTTGCCGGGGCGCATGGTGTTGAGGGCTGCGTTGAGCTCAGTCGTCATGGCATCGATGGCCTCTTGTGAGTGGCTGCGCTCGGCATCGTCGAATAGCGCGCGGGCACGGTCGAACTGCTCCATCAGCCGGGCGTAGCCATGCTTGGCCCAAGGAGCATACTCGGGCACCTTCACCGTCAGTTCGTTCCACGCATTCTGCGCGTCGCGACGACTGCGGGCCAGCTGCATCGCCTCCTTCAGACGAGTATCGTCGACGTCTGTGCCTCCTTCAGCCCCCTCGGGCACTACGGCGATGGGCTCGCCGGGCAGGAGCAGACGGAAGTAATGGGTGACATGGCGGTTGGCATCGTAATCGGGCACCCATTTAAGACCCTCTCCCCGCTCCCCCGTCAGGGGGAGAGCCTCGCTACGCTCGAGAGGCTGCGCGCTGACGGCCTTGCTTTGTCCATTGTCCATTTTCAATTGTCCATTGTCCATTTTCCATTTTCCATTGCCCATCCCTATCGTCGCTTCTTCCCAGGTCTTGATGCCTTCGGCCGCCATCACGAGCGGACCGTGCATGAGCGCTGCACACCAAGCGGGCTCAAAACGTGTGCGGGGCTCGTTCTTACCAGTGGCAGCAACTTCCATCTTGTCGGGACCGAAATCGAGGTGGTCGGCAAATGGCATGATGACTTCGATGCGGTCGTTGGTTGACCAGCTGCGCAGCGGCAGCGTGACGTAGCTTGAGGGTTGATAGTGCTCGGCCACACTCTTCCCATTTACGCGGATGTCGAACCCCTCAGTGGCCCAGTAGGGCACTCGCAACTTGACGGCAAACGGCTTCTTGGCTTTGGCGAAGCGGATGACGGAGCGCTCGGCGGGCCATTCACATTCCTGCTCGATGACCGCTCGCTTGGCATCCCACTCAGCGGTCGTTGGGAGGTAGAGGGCCACCCATAGCGTGTCGGCACCCACGAAGTAGGCCGCTTCCTGGTATTTGACGTGGTTCTCTACGCCCGTGCCGCCGCAGCAGGTCGACTGAGGCGTCTCGTTGCCCCATGGCTTGGAGGCATCAAGGCCGACAGCATACTGATAGAGTACGGCATATTTGCGGGGATTGAGCGAACCGATGATCTGATTGTAGAGCACGCGCTCGTAGTAGTCCATATAGCTGGCGTCGTTCGGACGGAAACAGTTGAGGTCCTTCGTCAGCTTGGCCAGGTTATAGGCGCAGCAGGTCTCGTTGAGCGTCGGCTCGGGGTAGGTCGAGCGGTCGCGCCAGTCGGTGCCTACGTTGGTGCACATCGAGAGAATCTGCGTGTAGGGCTGACGGAACATCTCTCCATTGCCTACGCCGCCCATGGCGTAGCGGTAACGCCCTTGGATCATCGTCCAGAAGTTTTGGGCGAGGTTGTAGTAGTAGGGGTTGGCATTGCCACGGAAGGCGCGCAGGGCACCTGTGACCATGGGGATGTGTTGGTTGGCATGTCGCGTGCGGATAGCATCGACGTTCTTGGACAAGGGCGTGAAGAAGGCCGGGCTGTCGAAATAAGTAGAGGCTTCCAACAGGCGTTCGCTGTCAGTAGCGTTCGCCACTCCATTGAGTAGCTTCTCCCCTCCCTTACGGGAGGGGTTGGGGGTGGGTCTTACCATCTCAGAGAGGCGTGCCAGCGATTCGGCCATACCTCCGACCTCGCCGGCGATGTACATGTTCCACATCTCGTAGCGATTGCCAGGTCGTGCGCGACGTTGCTCTTGCGAACCCTCTTCCTGGACGAAGGTGCGATAGTGTAGGCGGTTCCACACCCAGAGACCCATGTCCTTGGCGATGAGCAACGCTTTCTGGGCGATAGCCTTGTCATCGATGTAATTGGCGATGTCGATGAGGCCGGCCAACTGCTTGTGGACGCTGTAGTAAGGAGCCCACACCCATTGCTCGTTGTTGTAGGCGCGGTAGGCCTCGATGAGCACGCAGTGCTGGGCGGGAATGGCGTTGAGGTAACCGTAGCCATAGTGGGCATAGTCTTGTTTATAGCGGTCGAAATCAGCCCAAGTGCCTTTCAGTTCACGCAGTTCGTTCTCGGGGGCCAAGTCGCGGGCTTCGCGGTAGCGACCGAGTGCTTTATCATAGACGAAGGTACGCTCCTGGCAGGCACGCAGTTCGTCGACCATCGTCTTGATGTTTGCTTTCAACTGAGCTTTCTTCTGGGCATCGTAGCAAGATGCGTATGCCATGGCCATAGCACTCATGTAGTGCCCACTGCCATGCCCCTTGAGTTTCGTGGTCGGCGAGTCCCAGCCGTCGGCCTCGGGATAGCCATCGGTAGGCAGCCCATAGGTGTCGCGATAGTTGTAGAGTTGCTGGCGTACATCGAGCGAGAGCAATTGGTCGATATCCATCTCGCGGTTGTGTGTCAGGCGGTTCTGGCCGGTAATGCTGACGCGGTTCAGGGGTAGCGGCTCGGCAACAGGCTTGTTGGACGGCGTAGCATAAGGCGCACTGACTACACTGACGTGCGCGGTAACGGGAAAGCCCATCGTGGTCGTGTTGTCGCCCGTGATATAGCCGCGTACGTCGTAAGAGGTGCCCGCAGGCGTCTGCTTGGCATCGGCCTGTGCCTGCTCGGTAGCGGGGGCGGCGTTTGTCCAACGTACGCTGCGCAGCTCATTGCTGCCGTCGGCGTAGGTGACCATCAGTTGGAAAGGCAGTCGTGGAGCGGTGCCCTCGGGCGTCGTGACGACGACGGGGGCGACAGACTTGATTTCCTTGTAGATAAGTTGTGCATCGGCGGCTGTCGCAATTGTCGATGTGAGCAGCAAAATGGCAATAAATCGCTTCATGAGAGTGTGAGTTTCTTAACAATTTGATGCAAAGGTAGTGTTTTCAGTCGAACTTTTACAAAAAAAATGAAGGAAAATGACGAAAAAGTCGTAACTTTGTCGGCGAAATAGAGATGTAGCGCGTATGTTGACAAGTTGATTTCTCGTTGACAAGTTTTTCGCCAAGCGAAGCGAGCAAGTGCGAGCGGACATGTTGACAAGTTCTTCGCCGAGCAAGCTCTCCACTCTACCTCCTCCACTCTATCCTTTAAACTCTACATTTATAACCATAAATTCCTAAACCCCTATGAAACGAATCCTATTTGCAGTCCTGGCTCTCGGCTTGACGCTGACGGCACAGGCCAAGGACGTCTTCGTGAATACGCCGAAGACCACGCTCATGCTGACGGCTAATGACGGCCAGACGCCACGTATTCATTATTATGGTTCGCGCATCACGCCCGCGCAAGGGCATGAGGTCATCGATGCTATGAGCATCAATTACGACGCCTATCCTGCATTCGGCCGCAACAGCTTCGATGAGACGGCGCTCAGCGTGACGCACGCCGATGGTAATATGACCACCGAACTCGCTATCACCGGTACGAGCACGGAGGGCGACCTGACCATCATCTCGATGAAGGACAAGAAGTATGACTTCTTCGTGGACCTCTACTACCGCGCCAACGACAAGAGCGACGTCATCGTGACTTGGACGGTCATCCGTAATGGCGAGAAAAAGCCCATCAAGTTAGAGCAGTATGCCAGCGGCCTGATGACCATGCGTCAGGAAAATGCGTGGATTACTCATTTCCACGGCACATGGGGTGCTGAAGCTCAGATGACGGAAGAACCGCTCACCCAAGGGCTGAAGACTATCGTCAACCACGACGGCGTGCGCAATGGCATGAACGACCGTGCCGAGGTGATGATCAGTCTCGATGGTAAGCCGCAGGAGAACAGCGGACGTGTCATCGGCGCGGCTCTCTGCTGGACGGGCAACTACAAGCTGCGCATCGAGACACGCGGCCACTATCGTCATACCCTCATTGCCGGCATCGACGACCTGCACACCAATTACACGTTGAAGCCCGGTGAGCGTTTCCAGACGCCTGAACTTGCTCTTGCTTTCAGCGAAGAGGGCAAGGGCGGTATCAGCCGCGCTTTCCACCGTTGGGGTAGGGCAAGCCAGCTCCACAACGGACGCGGCCTGCGCGACATCCTCCTTAACTCATGGGAAGGCGTCTACATGAACGTCAACCAGGAAGTCTGCGAACAGATGATGGACGGCGTCAAGGAACTAGGCGGTGAACTCTTCGTGGTCGACGACGGTTGGTTTGGTCGCAAGTATCGCCGTACCGACGACACGCAGGGACTTGGCGATTGGATCACCGACACTCAGAAGTTGCCTAACGGCGTGCCGGCCCTCCTCAAGGCTGCCGAGGACCGCGGCCTCAAGTTCGGTATCTGGATTGAACCAGAGATGACCAACAGCAAGAGCGAGCTCTTCGAGGCACATCCCGACTGGGTTGTAGCTCATCCCACACGCGAACTGGCCAAGGGACGCGGTGGTACTCAGCTCGTCCTCGATATGTCCAACCCCAAGGTGCAGGACTTTGTCGTTGGCATCGTCGATAACCTGGTCAAGGAGAATCCCAAATTGCACTACATTAAGTGGGACTGCAATATGTCGATGAACAACTACGGCAGCTCCTATCTTACAGGCGACAAGCAGAGCCATCTCTTCGTCGACTTCCACCTCGGCCTGCGCAGCGCCCTCGAACGCATCCGCAAGGCTCATCCCAACCTCGTCATCCAACTCTGCTCCAGCGGTGGTGGACGCGTCAACTGGGGCTTTATGCCTTACTTCGACGAGTTCTGGTGCTCCGACAATACCGACGCCCAGCAACGCCTCTTCATCCAATGGGGTACCAGCCATTTCTTCCCACCCATGGCTATGGCTCAGCACGTGAGCGCTTCGCCCAACCATCAGACGGGCCGCGTCATTCCGCTCAAGTTCCGTTTCGACGTAGCTATGACGGGCCGCCTCGGTATGGAGATGAAGCCCAGCGACCTCAACGACCGTGAGCGTGAATATGCCAAGAAAGCCGTCGCTTTCTACAAGGAGATCCGTCCCATCGTACAGCTCGGCGACCAGTACCGCCTCCTCTCGCCCTACGAGGGCAATGGCTTCTGCAGCGAGATGTTCGTCAGCGAGGACAAGTCCGAGGCCGTCTTCTTCTGCTATAAGTTCGAGAACTACGTCGACCTTCAGACGCCCCGCTGGCATATGGCTGGTCTCGATCCCGACGCCACCTATCGCCTCACGGAGTTTGAACCTTCCGAGCGCGCTCGCTACTTCGATGGCAAGACCTTCAGCGGCCGCTTCCTCATGGAGACAGGTATCGACGCCTATCTCAGCCGTCAGTTCAGCAGCCGTGTCATTCGTCTGCGCCGCGAATAGAGTCGTTGGCAGAAAAATGGACAAATTGTCGCTGATGTAGACAAAATGTCACTGGTAATGAGTCGATTACGCATGAAAATGCACGTTGGCACACCTCTTGCATAATAATGGTTGACGCTGCAAGCGAAAAGCGAACGGACAACGAGAGCGGACGCCGAGGCGATCAAAAACAAGAAAGTCTAACCATTAAACTAATAGGAGGTTTTAATCATGTTACCAGTTATGTTTAAGAACAGTTGGTTCCCCACCGTATTCGATGATTTCTTCAACACCGATATCACAACCCAGCACACGGCACCGGCCGTCAACGTTAAGGTCGACGTGAACGCTTACACCATGGAGGTTGCTGCTCCTGGTCTGAAGAAAGAGTACTGTCGCATCAGCATCAACGACGAAGGCAACCTGAACGTGGCCATCGAGAACAAGTTCGAGCACAAGGAAGAGGACAAGAAGGAGCACTACCTGCGCCGCGAGTTCTCCTACACGAACTACCAACAGGCCTACACGCTGCCTGACGACGTCGACAAGAATGGCATCTCGGCTAAGGTCGAAGATGGCGTACTGACCATCGTCCTGCCGAGGGTGAAGAAAGAAGAGGCGAAAGTCTCGCGTCACATTGAGATTGCCTGACCCTAAGCGTCACGCTTGATCTTCCCTCAACGCCCACAGGGCATTAGGCGAGACAAATCAACTCCTTAATCCAACTGAAGAGGATGTGCCAACTTACTGGCGCATCCTCTTCTTTTTGTTTCGTTAGACTCGTAGCCAGACTGTTTTCAGGAATGAGTTCTCATTGGGAAGCAGAATACATCAAGGCTCCTCTTCCAACACTATGCCCTTTGTTCTCCCACGCTCAGCTTATTGTGGTGCTTCAAAATTAAAAAAGGAACTCAATACTAGGGATGGAAAGGATACACTAATGGAAAGGCGCTTCAACAATTATTATTTTCTCCTTGTTTTTTGCCTCAATTTGCTGTCACGCTGTCACCAACTTTCTATCCGATTGAATAATAGCCTTATACGGGTGACAGATACAGGTGACAGATAGGTGATGGGTGACAGACAGACCCCGATTTTAGCCTAAAGACTCAAAATGCGTCTATAAGAAAAGTCAGAGTAAATATGGATATAGCGATGCTTCAAGGGCATCTATGGGTATAGTCGACAGCGCTGATTCGACCATAAGAAAGGCTCCACGCGACCTGTCCTTTCGCGTTGTCTCATTATTGAGACTGACGAGTCTCAGCGGTGAGACAAGATCTAACGACCAGACGTATGGTCTTCATAGAACGGATGTCCGAGCCTCAGCGTGCAGTTGAACGCTAATAGTTGATCGTTCGATGCCTAAGCTATGAATAGATACACGAATTAGAAGTCTATTGACTTTCAGATTGTTCCGTCAACGATCAGTATTAATTTTCTTTAATAATGTATATGTGCCTTTGGGCAAGTCTTGAAAGGATGAGCGGCTATGGCCTTCTATCAATTATGTAAATGGCAGGTTAGTGGCAGCAATCACAGGTGGGGCATTGCGGACAATCTTGTCCGTTCTGATGATACTGAGGATCATGACGATGGGTGCAGGTCTCAGCTAAAGGACATCCCGCACAGCGTGCGTCGCCTTGTGGTGAGTGGAAGCGATGCCAAAGACGGCGTGCGGTATATATTACACAAAGGGCAAGGATGATGGTGACGAGGAGAGACTGGAGCATGATGGAGAATGGACAATGGAGAATGGACAATGGACAATGGAAAATTGACAATGGATAATGGACTGCTCGGCGCGTAGCGACGCTTGACCCTTCAAGAATGGACAATGCTAAACCAACATCGTACCGCCTCTCGAGCGATGCGAGGATCTCCACCTGACGTGGGAGCGTGGAGAGGGTCTTGGAAGGGACGGTGGGCGATGGATTTTATAGCAACTGACCTATTTGGACGACGGCTGCGGAGACAATCCAGGCGAGGGCTGTAGTATAGAGGGCGGCGAAGAGCGCCCAGCGCCAGGAGGCAGTCTCGTTCTTGATGGCAACGATGGTGGCCAGACAGGGGAAGTAGAGGAGGATGAACAGCAGATAGGCGTAGGCTGTAAGGGGAGTGATGCCATCGGCCGCCATCTGTTGGCGCAGGCGGGTGTACTTGTCGGTGTCGTCGCTGAAGGTGTCGTCATCGCCAAATGAGTCGTCACCCGAGTAGAGGACACCCATCGTGGAGGCAACAATCTCCTTGGCACCCACACCTGCGATGAGGCTGACATCGAGTTTCCAGTTGAAGCCCTGAGGAGCGAACAACGGTTCGATGGCCTTGCCTGCGCGACCGATGTAGGAGGTCTCCATAGAGGCCCCTCTCCCCGCTCCCCCCGTTGGGGGGAGGGCCGCGAAGTCAATGCTATCATTCGTATTGCCAACGGACACGATGTCCTCCCCCCCACGGGGGGAGTCAGAGAGGGGCCAATAACTGAGCGCCCAAACGATGATGGAGGCAACGAGGATGATGCCGCCCATCTTCTTGAGGTATTCCTTGCCTTTCTCCCAGGTGTGACGTGCAATGGCTTTGGCGGTGGGCCAGCGGTAGGGCGGCAGTTCCATGACGAAAGGCGTGTCCTCGCCCTTGATGATGAAGCGCGAGAAGAGACGTGAGACAAGCACAGCTACGAGGATGCCCACGGCGTAGAGCGATACGAGGATGGTGGACCTCCATTGTGCGGCGAAGAAGGTGCCGACAATCATGATGTAGATGGGGAGTCGCGCCGAGCATGACATGAAAGGCAGGATCATCATGGTGATGAGGCGCGAGCGGCGGCTCTCAATGGTGCGGGTGGCCATGACAGCGGGGACGTTACAGCCGAAGCCCATGACCAACGGGATGAACGACTTGCCATGGAGGCCCATGCGGTGCATGAGTTTGTCCATGATGAAGGCCGCACGAGCCATATACCCCGAGTCCTCCATGAAGGAGATGAAGCAGTAGAGGATGAGAATCTGCGGCAGAAAAACGATGACCGAACCTACGCCACCGATGACGCCGTCAACGAGCATCGAGCGCAGGGGACCTTCGCTCATCGAAGAACTGATCCAATCGCCAAGCCACGCTACGCCTGCCTCAATCCAGTCCATGGGGTACTGACCGAGCGCGAAAGTCGTCTGGAACATGACGTAAAGGATAAGGAAGAAGATGGGGAAGCCTAAGTACTTGTTCGAGAGAAGGTTGTCAATGCGATGCGTGGTTCGATAGGTGTCCTCCTTAGTGCCTGTGGCGAACTCGGCCTCGGTCAGTGCACCTCGGATGAAGCCGTATTTAGCGTCCATGATGGCTGTCTCGGCATCGACGCCCATCTCCTCCATGACACGTGCTGCAGCATGGTCACGGGCAGCTATCAGTTGGCGCTGATCGTCGGGACGGTGCTCGCCGATGATGTGTTGGGTGACGTACACGGTGGCGTCCTCGTCGTGTTCGAGCAGTTTCAGGGCTAAGTAACGAGTAGAATAGTGAGTGGCGATGTGCTCGTCGGCCTTTAGGAACTTCTGAATCTCAGCGATACCTTTCTCAATCTCGTGACCATAGTTGATGTGCAAGTGGCGTGCGATGGGATTCTCGCCTTCGTAAACCTCGACGACGGTGCGCAGCAGCTCGTCGACACCCCGTCCGCTCCTGAACGAAGTAGGCACCATGGGCACGCCCATGAGGGTCTGGAGCGTGGAGAGGTTAGCTTGATCACCGCGTCGCTCGTACTCGTCGTACATATTGAGGGCACAGACGAGACGCACGTTCAGGTCTACGAGCTGTGTCGTCAAGTAGAGGTTGCGCTCGAGGTTGGAAGCATCGATGACATTGATGACCACGTCGGGCTGTTCATCGGTGAGATGACGGCGGACGTAGAGTTCTTCGGGCGAATAGCACGAGAGTGAATAGGTACCGGGCAGGTCGGTGAGGTTCAGCTGATAGTCGCCATAGTGAGCTGTCGCTACAGTGGCATCGACGGTGACGCCTGAGTAGTTGCCTACGCGGGCATGGGCACCACTGGCGTAGTTGAACAACGATGTTTTGCCACAGTTGGGATTGCCCACAAGGGCTACG
>CADCOX010000340.1 GCA_902803195.1 uncultured Bacteroidales bacterium | reverse complement strand
GGCCACGAGTTCCGGGCCTGGGGTACCTGCTTCAACGAACTGGACCTCGATGCCTTGGAACTTCTCACGCCTGCCGACCAGCAGCAGATCCTGCACGACCTCTTTGCCCCCGACGGCGACCTGCGCTTCACCCGCGGACGACTCACCATGAACGCTAACGACTACAGTCGCGCCTGGTACTCTTGCGACACCGTCAGCGGCGACTTCGCCCTCAACCACTTCAATATCGAGCACGACCGTAAAAACGTCATCCGCCTCATCCATATGGCACAGCGCCACCAGCCCAACCTCACCTTCTGGATGTCACCTTGGAGCCCGCCCACGTGGATGAAGATCAATCAGGACTACCCCGTCCTCAGCAGCCGCTTCAACCATCAGCCAAAAGAGAAGGACGCCCTACTCTACGCCGGCGCTGTAGTGGGCAGTGGGGCCGCCGACATCGATCCAGACGAAATGAAACTGCTGGGCGACCGCAACGGCGTCTTCCCACGCCGACTGGCCACCCAGGACTACATGATTCAGGACCCACGCTATCTGCAGGCCTACGCCAACATGTTCTGCCGCTTCATCGACCTCTACCGCGATGAGGGCATACCCATCGACATGGTGATGTACCAGAACGAGGCCTACAGCTACACGCCCTACCCAGGCTGCGCCTGGACAGCCGAGGGCACCATCCGCTTCAACCGCGACTACTTGCGGCCCACCCTCCAGCAGCGCCATCCCGAGGTAAAGCTCTACCTCGGCACCTTCAATACAAACCGCCTCGACTACGTCCAAAAAATAGTCGACGGGCTGAAGGACGACGTCCTCGGACTGGGCATACAGTGGGAGTGCCGCGAGCATCTCGATGCCCTGCGGCAGCGCTATCCCGACCTGCACCTCATCAGTAGCGAGAGCGAATGTGGCAACGGCAGCATGGACTGGCGTGCCGGAGAGCATACCTTCCACCTCCTCTGCGACTACATCGGGCGAGGATGCGACGAGTACTTCATCTGGAACTTCATCCTCTGCGGAAACGGACAGAGCCCCTGGGGATGGCGGCAAAACGCACTCATACAGGTGGACCCCGAAACCCACAAACACCGCTATACCGCCGAATACTACGCCGTGAAGCACTTCTCGCACTACGTCACACCCGGCAGCCGCCTGCTCGCCTACAAGAGCAAGGACGAGACACAGGGCATGCCACTCATCGCATTCGTCCGCCCAGACGGTAAGCGCATCATCATCACTGCCAACTTCACCGACAACCTACGCACCGCATCTCTCAAACTGGGGCGTCGCTACCTCAACCTCACCCTGCAACCCCACTCTTTCAACACTTACATGGAACAATAGACAAGTGAGGAAAGACTTACCAACGATGCGTAAAGAATAAAGAATGAAGAATTAGAGTTACCTTCCATAGGCATCCGTAGCTTGTATTCTTCATTCTTCTTTTTTCCCTTATTCAACATTCACAATACGTCCGTTCGTATCACCCCACACGTATAGACGCTAAGCCCTACACATATAGACGTTAAGCCCTACACGTATAGACGTTAAGCCCAGAGCAACTATAAGTGTGTGTTATTCGGTCGCGACCGAATAACGAAGTTAACTATATCAACAGTCCAATTCCTCCAGACAACTTGCCCTGCACGAGCAGAGCATTCTCCACGGTTGTCCCGCCGAGCGACCTCCGTTCTCCTTCCATCGTGTTCTCATCTTTTATCTCTTTACATATTCTCTCAACGCGCGTACGCGTACGTAAAAAAATTCTGCGAGTACCTACACTTTAGCACTCTTCCACGCCCATACAAATGACTATCAATTAGATAGCACCCTCTAAAACGGTGTAGTTTGGGTGTAATTCAGGGTGCTAAAGTGTAGTTTGTGCCTCAAAAACGTCAAAAAGATCGTCAAAAGAAGGCAAATGTCATCAACAGTAGAGGCAAAAGTCGTTCAAAAGTTGATCAGAAACGCACAAATGAAGACAAGAAGAGCGTCTTTCGTCTGAGTCCTGAATGAGAAATGGGTCGGCCTAGGCTACCGCTGGATCTTGCGGATGAAGGTCTCTACGGCTTCCCATTCGTTGGCCTTGTAACCATTCTGGCGGATGAGACGGATGTACTCGTCGGTAGTGCCGTCGGCCTTGGCCGCCTCGGGCGAACGCATCAGATGGAGGTACATGGGCTGCAGGCGTACGCGGTCGAGACGGCTGACGAGCACGGAGTCGCTGGCTACGAGCTGACGCGCATCGTCGAGGAGGCGGCGCGATGAGGAAATGAACTCGTCGGTGTAGAGCGCGTTATCATGACGGATGTAGATACCCATGACGGTCTCGGGCTTGATGAGCTGACGGCAGAGCTCGATGTAACGCAGCACGGCGTCGGCAGCAGCGCCATAGTAGGCACGG
>CADCOX010000339.1 GCA_902803195.1 uncultured Bacteroidales bacterium | reverse complement strand
GCAGCGTTTCGAGTCGCTCGAGAAAGAGCGCATACGTCAGCAGTTGGCTTATCTGCGATATCAGGTGAACCCGCATTTCTTCATGAATACGCTCAATAATATCCACTCGCTCATTGATATTGACCCCGAGCGAGCGCAGTCGTCGATTGTGGTATTGTCGAGGTTGATGCGTTATGCGCTCTATGAAGGCGATCATGACTTCGTGGCCGTGCAGCGTGAAATTGATTTCTTACACTATTATGTCGAATTGATGCGTATGCGTTGTTCCGACGATGTCGACATTCAGTTTGATGTTCAACTGACGCAGCCGACAGCATTGATGCCGCCGTTGTTGCTGGTGAGCATTGTTGAGAATGCGTTCAAGTATGGCATCAGCGTTCAGAGACCGTCATTCGTCCATTTAAGTGTCGACGCTACTGACGAACGCTTGACGTTCTGTTGCAGTAACAGCAACCACCAGCGTGCCCCTGGCATCGACGAGGCAAAGGATGGTGGCATAGGGTTGCGCAATATCCGCCAGCGATTGGATCTGTTGTTTCCCGGCGACTACCGGCTCGATATCGACGAGGGGCACGACGTCTACACCGCACACCTTGAGATTCCCCTTCGTCAGGCCGCTCATCTCGAGAAGTTCAAGTTAGCTCCTTAGTGACCAGGCGTCCCCGTTATCGTTTCCGTCCCCGTTATCCTTCAATAATAGTTATCGTTTTCGTCAACAATGATTCGAGTAATAGCCATCGATGATGAACCGCTTGCCCTCAGGCAAATCGTCAATTACATCCAACGTGTACCCCAACTGACACTGGTAGCCGAGTGTCAGAGTGCTGTCGAGGCCGCCAGCGTGCTCCATCGCGAGGAGGTCGATGCCATCTTCTGCGACATCAATATGCCTGACCTCAATGGCATGGAGTTCGTTCGTCTGCTGCAGCGGTCCGACGTTCCGGCTTCGTCGATGCCTATGGTCGTCTTCACGACGGCTTATTCGGAGTATGCCCTCGAGGGCTTTCAGGTGGCGGCTCTCGATTATTTGCTCAAGCCATTTGGGTTCAACGATTTCCGTCGTGCTGTCGATCGTATCATTCAGCGCCACGAAGAGCACGCGGCTATGAAGACGCTCCTGTCTGCGCCCGACTCGAGAACGAAGAAGGACGGCGATGCTGTGCCGCGCTCACGTGTGGGGGATACCATCTACGTTCGTGCCGACCATCGCACCCATGCCGTAGCCCTTCATGAAGTCCGCTATGTGCAAGCCATGGGAGAGTACTTGCGCATTTACGTCGACAGTTCGCCACGTCCGTTGATGACGCTCTTCTCGATGAAGCGGATGGAAGAGACGCTACCCGCCGACCGCTTCATGCGCATTCACAGGTCGTACATCATCTGCCTCGACCGCATTGCTCAAGTTGCCCGCGGACGCGTCATCCTCAACGATAATACCGAATTGCCGATAGGCGACAACTATCGAGCCGCCTTCGAGGAGTGGCTTGCAACACGCATGGCATAGTGATTTCATGCTTTAAGCGAAAAAAAGTCTGAGTTTGCGCTTTCATGTGTAAACTTTTAGTTATCTTTGCGCCATGAAACTAGCAAAATACCTGTTCGCAGCCTCTGCGGTTGCTCTTTTCATCATGTTTTCAGCCTGTCAATCCTCGGTCAGCGAGACCGTCCACCTGCGAATCCTTCACACCAGCGATGTCCATGGATACGTGCTCGACTCGCTTCCCCGCATTGCGGCTTATGCCGAGGTCTGTAGGCGTGAACTCGGCCCTGATGCCGTCGTTTTGACTGATGGCGGCGATGTTCTCCAAGGACACCCAACGGCCTACTATTATAATTTCGTTGATACCGTCTCTGCCCATATTGTCGCGGCGACCATGAACCGTGCTGGCTATGATGCGGGAGCCATTGGCAACCATGACATTGAAGCCGGTCACCCCGTCTACGACCGTTGGGTACGCACCTGTGCCTTCCCTGTCCTTGGTGCTAACGTGGTCGATGAGCAAACGGGCGAGCCCTATCTGAAGCCCTATGTAGTCCTCGAACGCGAGGGAGTGCGCGTAGCCATCCTCGGCTTGCTGACGCCTGCCATCCCCAATTGGGTGCCAAGGAATTTGTGGACGGGCCTTCGTTTCGACGATATGGTCACCTCCGCACGAAAATGGGTGCCCATCATCCAGGAGCGAGAGCACCCCGACCTCATCGTGGGCCTCTTCCATGCTGGTATTGAAGAAGATGGCGGCATCCAGACTGACTCCTACTGCGAGAACGAGTCGCGTCTTGTCGCCCAGCAGGTGCAGGGCTTCGACCTCATCCTTTACGGCCACGACCATCGTCGCCACATGGAATATGTTCCCACGCCCAGCGGCGACTCCATCCTCTGCATAGGTCCCACCAGCACAGGCGCCTCGCTTTGTCAAGTCGACATCTACGTGCAGAAGGACCGACGGGGTAGGGTAGTTGGCCGTGAGGTGAAAGGTAGCATCTTGGACGCTCGCGAGATGGATGAAGCCATAGCCGGCCATTTCGCCGCGACAGGCACGTCAGCCGCCACTGACAGCGTGTTTGCCCGCTTTGCGCCTTCGTCTTGGTTTCCCGAGGCACGCCAGGCCGTCGAGGCTTACATGCACGAAGAGGTCGGCACTTTTGCCACCACCGTCCACGAGCGCGATGCCTTCTTCGGCCCATCTGCGTTTATGGACCTCATCCACGACCTCCAGTTCGAGCTCAGCCAAGGGGCGCAAATCTCCTTTGCCGCCCCCCTCTCCTTCGATGCAACCATTGAGGCTGGCATGACGCATGTCACCGACATGTTTGCACTTTACAAGTACGAGAACCTTCTTTATACGATGCGTCTTACCGGGCGCGAAGTACGCGACTTCCTCGAGATGAGCTATGACCTATGGTGCAACACAATGACGTCACCCGATGATCACATCCTGCTCATGGATTATGTCCTCGATGGAGGCAAGCGTTTGGGGCTGAAGAATATGGCCTTCAACTTCGATTCTGCTGCCGGCATCAACTATACAGTCGATGCCTCCAAGCCCGACGGACAGAAAGTCACTATCCTCTCCATGGAGGATGGTTCGCCCTTTTCCGAGGATCAGGATTATCTCGTAGCCATCAACAGCTATCGCGGCAATGGCGGCGGACAGTTGCTGACCCAGGGCGCCGGCATACCCTTGTCCCAACTCCCCGATCGCATCGTAGCTTCCACCGACCACGATTTGCGCTATCACCTCATCGACCTCATCCGGCGCAAAGGCCGTGTCGAGCCACGCGTACGCCATAACTGGCGCTTCATCCCCGACGAGTGGGCGCCGGCAGCCCTCGCTCGCGATCGCGCTATCCTCTTTCCGAAGAACAATAATAAAGTACAACAACATTGATAGAAAATGCTATGAATAATATGGATAACAAGAAATTGAAAATTAGGCTATTACTTTTCTTGCTGCTTTCTCTTACGGTGAAGGCTCAGGATGTTACCTACGAGCAGTACGAGGCTGCCAACGCTTCTATCGAGGCAGAGGCTACCTACAGGATCTTCACGTTCAACGACGGCACTCGCGAAGGTTCAACGAAGTATTATCTCACCGATGATGGCTGGTTGGCTACTGATGTGCAGAGTGCTGGCCGTTTTGTCTTCCATCGCATCGAAGGCGACAACCTGTTCATGTCGCCAGGCTGGCAGTTTGACCAGTATTTTACGAACCCCGACTGCGGCGGAGGACGTACTGATGACATTTGGCATTTCGGATATATTCGCACAAACCCGGGACTGGCTCGTGATGACTGGGAAGGACAGGTTTGGTACAAGAGCGGCGACACCTACGCCGTGCGCGCCACTAATTCCAACTATTCGTTTGATCAATGGGGCTGCAACACTTTTTGGACTGTGGTCGAGGATATGGACGGCGACCGCCTCCCGAATGCCGAATATGACCTCTATCCTTTGTTCACTTGGCGGCTGGAGAAGATTGCCGATGCACCCGATCCCGTTGACCCGTCGATCAAGCAAGTAACCCGTCTGACCAATATCCCCCACGTGTACATCGACACCTTCAACGGGCGCGATATCACGAGCAAGGACAGGTACGTCTATGCCCGGATGTGGTATGTCGACGAGGACGACCAGGTCACCTTCTACGACTCTTTGGAGATTCGAGGACGTGGAAATGCTACCTGGGGCTTGGCAAAGAAACCCTACAAACTCAAATTCCACTCCAAGGCGAAACTTTTGGGCAAAGGTTATGCCAATACCAAGAAATGGACTATGCTTGCCAATCATGGCGATAAAACGCTCATTCGCAATGCTGTAACTTCAATCATGGGCGATTTTATGGGGCTGAAGTTCAACCCCGCGGCCAAGTTCGTCGACGTGTCTCTCAACGATCGTTATGATGGTACTTATCAGATCTCTGATCAAATAGATGTGCGGCCTCACCGCGTGAATATCACGGAGCAGGACTACCCGCTCAGCGAGACCAGCGACATCACAGGCGGCTATCTCTTCGAGAATGACAACTCTGGCGATTTCACCAATGGCGTCGATGCTTTCTATACCAACTATGGTGGGCTGCCCATTCGCATTCATTATCCCGAAATCGAAGAACTTGATAGCAAGCAGTACATCTATGCCAGGGAGTTCATCCGTCAGTTCGAGGACCGCCTCTATTCCGAGCAATTCACCGACAAGGATAAAGGCTATCGACCCTTCGTAGATTCGCTGTCGCTCGCCAACTGGTACCTCTGCAATGAGATGACAGCCAATGTCGACGGCTTTTACAGCACTTTTTTCTATAAGGAGGCTCAGGACGACCATCTCTTCTGGGGACCGCTCTGGGACTTCGACATTGCCTACAACAACGACAACCGCGATCGCGAGGGCCAAGGTTATAATACCTTGCGCCAGTTAATGAAAGATGTCGGTTATGGCAATATGCGCAACTGGGTGAATAGGTTCTGGGAGGATCCCTGGTTTGCACGCCTCATCAATCGCCGCTTCCATGAGGCTGTCGACGATGGCATCGAGGCTTATCTCAACACGCAGATTGATAGCCTCACACAACTCATTGATGCCTCCGTTGAACTCAACTACGAGCGATGGAACATCTACCAGAGAACTCTGCGCGAGATAGTGCTTTACAGCACTTACGACGAGTATGTCAGTGACCTGCGCAACTTCATCCACGATCATCTGCTCTACCTCAATGATGCCTTTGCCCAGCTGAGCCCGGATGATGACCACGGCTCTGACCCCGGTCCCGATCCTGGTCCGCAGCCCAAGGTGCCTGACTTCCCCGCCAATCCCAACTACTACTACGCTATCAGCAACTCCGGAAGCGGTACCTTCGTGGATGTTGACGGAGCCGTTGATGCGGTCGTCTGCAATGCGCGCGACGAAGATGCCGAGAGCCAGCAGTGGCGGATCTACCCTCTTGCCAATGGCTATCTCTATGTTGTCAATCGCGCAACGGGCTATGCCTTATGCGACCCCACGGAAGGGGAGCCCACTGCCACCACCCTCACCGGTACGCAGCTCTCCACTACGTCCCGCCCCGATTCGACCGACGTCCGCCAGCAGTGGGATTTCGTTCTTCAGTCCGACGGCCGCTTCAATCTCGTCAACCGCTTCTCGCAGCACGCCGCCAACCTCAGTAGCGGCAACCCTGCCGACGGCACCCCCGTCCTCAGCTACACCAGCGACGAGCGCAATGCCGTTTCCAACAATCGCTTGTGGTTCATCGAGATTGTAGGAACTGTTCCTAATGATCCGGCTACCGGCATTGACGGCTTCGACATCGACTACGCCCTTGCCTACGACCCGCTGACTGCACGCCTCCATTTCGGAGCCGACGACCTCTCTGCCCTCGACTTCGATGTCTGCGTCTACGATCGCAGCGGGCGCTTGCTCCGTCGCTTCCGCGCACCTGAAGGGACGTCTCTTGCCGACCTGCCCCGAGGTCTCTATCTCGTCACGTGGACTTGGCAGGGACGGCAGCGCACCGTCAAGGTGAATCGTTAGAATTCTCTTAACCCTTAATCATTTTCAATAGGATGAAAACATTGAAATGGATGACGGTTCTCGCAACCATCCTACTTTGCGCCATCAGTTGCGGTGCTAAGCAAGAAGCGCAGAAAGCGCTGGTGCTCTACTATTCCCAGACCTCAAACACAAAGGCCGTGGCAGAGGAGATAGCAACCCGTTTGGGTGCAGACATCGAGGAGATTGTCGCCACGACTCCCTACGATGGCGACTTCCAAGCCACAATAGCCCGTTGCATGCAGGAACGCGAACAAGGCGTCAAACCTGAGATTCAGCCGCTGAAGTCCGATTTAGCCGCCTACGATGTCGTGTTCATCGGCTTCCCAGTGTGGTTTGGCACCTATGCTCCTCCCGTGGCCGCCTTGTTGGAACAAGTAGATCTGAAAGGAAAGAAAGTAGTCCCCTTCTGTACCTTCGGCAGCGGAGGTCTGGAATCCAGCGTGAAAGATATGGTTGCAAAACAACCCGAGGCTGAGTTCCTGCCCGGCTATGGCGTCCGTGCAGCTCGTATGGCTGCCATGCCGCAAGAGGTCGATCAGTTCCTCAAAGCAGGTGGTTTCCTCGATGGCGATTACACGCAGTTGGGTGAATTCCCCGAGCAGCAGCCTGTGAGCGAGTCGGAGTCCGCCATCTTCGATGCTGCCGTCGGCGATTATCCAATGATACACGCTCAGGCAAAGACCGTGGCGCAGCGCACCATTCCTGGTGGAGTGGAATATCTGTTCACTGCAGTTGATATTCCTCGCGAAGGAGCTCCGAATATGCCTCAAGCGGGCGAGATGAAAGTGTATGTGATAGTGGTAAATGGAGAAGCGCCCGTGTTCACGCGAGTAGTGCGTTGACGGCAAGTTCGCTATAAACAATATAAAACAAAGAAGCGATGAACCTCGAAAGAAGTGCATCGCTTTTTTATCGTTCTTATCTTCAATACTTGATGTTGAGCTCGCGCAGGATGTCGGAGATCTGCTCCATCGTCGTGAGGCGCGTAGGGACTAGAGGCAATCGCAACTGATTCTCGATCATTCCCATGGCATGGAGCATCGCCTTGACGCCTGCAGGATTGCCGTCCACGAAGAGTAGCTTGAAGAGTTCTGCAAACTGGTGGTGGATGTGGAGGGCAGGGGCGTAATCGCCACGAAGGGCGAGACGCACCATCCGCGAGAATTCACGTGGCAGCGCGTTGCCAATGACCGAGATGACGCCCACGGCGCCCAGTGTGATGAGGGGGAAGGTAATGCCGTCGTCGCCAGAGATGACATCGAAGCCTTCGGGTTTGTGCTTGATGATGTCGTCCATCTGGGTGATATTCCCGCTGGCCTCTTTGATGGCTACAATGTTTTCGAAGTCGCGAGCCAGTCGCAGGGTGGTTTCAGCGGTCATGTTGACGCCAGTGCGTCCGGGTACATTATATAATACTACGGGCACGGGCGATGCGTTGGCGATGGCGCGAAAGTGCTGATATAAGCCCTCTTGCGAAGGTTTGTTGTACATCGGACATACGCTGAGGACGCCATCGATGCTCGTCCAATCGGTCTGCTGGAGTTCTTCGACAACCGCTGCCGTGCAGTTGCCTCCGCAGCCCATGAGCAGCGGCACGCGTCCTGCTACACGCTCTACCAACGTGTCGCGCAGCCAGCGCTTCTCATCGCGCGTGAGGGTCGGCGTCTCGGCCGTGGTTCCCATAATACAAAGGAAATCCGCACCATTCTTGATCTGGTACTCCACGAGTCGCACGAGTGCAGCCTCGTCGATGCTGCCGTCTGTTCGAAATGGCGTGATGAGGGCGATGCCCAGTCCTCGGAACTTATTTTGTGGCATGTGCTTTTTGATTTCGGGCGCAAAATTACTGCTTTGTAAGCAAATACGCAAGAAAAGTGGCATTTTTCTATGCGAAGAGGGCTTTAATATACCACTTTGTCGGTTTTTTGCTTCCATGCCTCGAAGGCAGCCAGCGCTTCCTCGGGCAGGAGGTTGAGCATTTGCTTGTGACGATCCTTGACCGGTACGGCGAGTTCTTCGTAGATGAAGGCATCGTCGAAATCAATCTCGGCGGCGTCATGCTGGTTGGCACCGTAGAAGATGCGGTCGAGATGGGCCCAATAGATGGCGCCGAGGCACATCGGACAGGGTTCGCATGAGGCGTAGATGTCGCATCCAGTGAGGTCGAAGGTCTGCAACTTGCTGCATGCTGAACGGATGGCCATCACTTCGGCGTGCGCCGTAGGGTCGTGGTTCGGAGTGACGCGGTTGACACCTTCGGCGATGATCTTTCCGTTCTTGGCGATGACAGCTCCGAAAGGACCACCGCCATTGGCGACGTTCTCAACAGCCAAGTTGATGGCACGGCGCATGAGTTCTTTCTGCGTCATTTGATTGACCTTTAGGTGTTTGCTATTACTTCTTGAAGAAATAAATGAAGGTGGCTACGCCCTCGAGAGCAGTCTTGCCGGTCTCTTTGATTTCGATTTTGAAGCGTATGCTCATTCGGATGGCGCCGCGCAGGTTGGCAAGCGCTTCCATGAAGGTGGTCATGCGCACGCTTTGTCCTGAGAGTACTGGCTGGCCGAACTTCATCTTGTCCATGCCGTAGTTGACGAGCCGCTCGAGGTTATTCACCTTGATGATCTGCTCCCAGAGGTGGGGTAGGAGGGAGAGTGTCAAATAGCCGTGGGCGATGGTCTGCCCGAAGGGGCTCTCGGTCTTGCAGCGCTCAGTGTCGACGTGAATCCACTGATGGTCGAGCGTAGCGTCGGCAAACATATTGATGCGTTCTTGGTTGACGTCGACATAGTCCGACGTACCTATTTCCTTGCCGAGGAGTTTCTCGAAATCCTCGTAGCTATTGATGATGACTTGACTCATATTGTAGCGTATTTCTTGAATTCCGCTGCAAAAGTACTGCTTTTTGTTCAATTCTGCGGCATCTTTGCCGCTTTTTTGCGCGAAAACTTGTGAGAGCGACCAAAATCGCGTAATTTTGCAGACCAAAAGGAGCGCTTGGCGCCCTTCAGTGCTTAACAATGGGCTCGTCAGCGGACTTCCCAAGAGCACATTTCCACTCTTCTCCACTCGGCTTTGCCGCTTCTTCGAGTGACAGCGAGTC
>CADCOX010000338.1 GCA_902803195.1 uncultured Bacteroidales bacterium | reverse complement strand
TATTCCCGACCCTACGCACCGCCTTTTGCGTACTATACGCTAAGCCTCACACGTACTATACGCTCAGCCCTTTACGTATATACGCTCAGCCCTTTACGTACTATACGCGTAGCCCTTTACGTACTATACGCGTGAGGCGATGCGTATATAGGTGTGGGACGAGGCCTCCACTTGAAGGCGTCAATCAGTGCTCTGAGTATGAACTTTAGTTGGCCTTCACGTAGGCTACTTCCTTGAAGGCATAGCGGCGGAGGCGTCCTTCGGTGTCGCGGAGGATGAGGTGGCCCGTGGGCTCTACGTCGTTGATCTCGGCTTGGAAGAGGCCCTGCGCATCGCGGTAGGCATGGCGACCTTCACGGCGATAGAGGGCGGCGAGGTAGTCGGCATGGATGGCGGCGAGGGCTGCAGGCGCTCCGCTCTGGATGGCCTCGTAGCGACGGACGAAGGCGTCGATGATGGTTTCGAGGACGAAGCGTCGCTCGGTGGGCGTGCCTTTGAGCTGGAAGAGGGAGATGGGAACGGGCACGGTGGAGGGCACGTCTTGGTGGGCGGGATCAAGCGTTGCGGCATCGCTCGCCTCGAGCGGATGGCGGTCGTCGCTGGCGAAGGCGAAACGGCCTTGGTTGATGTTGACGCCGCAGCCGATGATGCTGCGGGCGAGGTGGGCGCCTCGGAACTCGTTCTCGATGAGGATGCCCGCGACCTTGCTGTCGCCGACATAGATGTCGTTAGGCCATTTGACGGTGACGGGTAGGGCGATGGCGGCGCTGCGCAGTTGGTCGCAGATGGCCTCGCGGATGCTGAGGGCGATGGCCTCGCTCAGGACGAAGACGTCGGCAGAGGGTAGGAGGGTGGGCTGCACAAGCAGGCTGAAGAGCAGGTTCTGCCCGCGCTCGGACTCCCATGAATGGCCCGCCTGTCCGCGGCCGGCCGTCTGATGGTCGGCGGTGACGAGGGTGATGGCGACGGACGTGAGGGGACGGTAGTCGCGCAGGAAGGTGTTGGTCGACGTGGTTTCGTCGAGCTCTATCATGCGAAAACGGGGTGAGGAATCAAGTGGCATGGGGAAGTTGGGGCCCCCTCCCTGCCCCCCCGTGGGGGGGAGAACTGAGATGGGGGGAGTTGAAAGGTTAAAAGGTTCTTGAAGTGTCAAGCGGCCAAGGCCGAGCGGAAAGGTTCTTGAAGTGTCAAGCGGCCAAGGCCGAGCGGAAAGATTCGACTCTGAAAGCGGAGCATTTCAGAGAACTGAGTGTTCTCGGAAAGCGCACGGGTGGCTACGAGGGAAAGACTGAGTGTCTTTGCCGAAGTAGACTTCTCAGTGCTCGACGAATGCGAGACGGTTTATCCGGGTCGAAGCAGTCGGCGCTAAGCACGTGAGGGATAATCGGCTTGTGCAAGTCTCGGAGCGAAGTGACGGGACGCCGCAGAAGACGGTGATGGCAAAGGGGTGAAGGAGTAAATACGGAGTAAATTATCTCAGTAAATAGCATGTATTATATATCTATTAAAGTATCGGTTGTAAAACAAAAAAACTAAAAAACACCTCTTCTGATGTCTGAGGTCTAAGAACCTTCATTGGTGTCTCGTTCGTTTGTGCTTGAAAGCAAGCTTTCGCACAACGGCCGAGCCTCCAATGGTTTCGCAAGCGAAACTCAGACATCATTCGAGGAAAAAACATCGCGCTACGCGCTAAAAAACAAGTCCATTTGTCATCATAGAGGTGGCTAAGTAGTAACAATGGAAGGCTTGGGAAATGCTTTTTATTCGTTTTTTAGATGGCTGAGTGTTGGAACAACATCGTGCATGTCTTGGATGGTCGTGCGAGAGCTTGCTCTCAGGCACGAACGGCCAGGACAGACACGAAGGTCGTAGACCTCAGCCATCATTTATTTTTATTGTTTTTGTCCAAGAACTCCCGAAAGTTGAATAAATTTTGTTTTAGATTTTGCTCGATGTCTTGCGCCTTGGCGCAATCCTTGTTGTCATTTGCGGGGGGGCAAAAAGAAAGGAGGCCGTTCCCTTGAACAACCTCCTTCGCTCGATGTTGGGCTACCCGGACTCGAACCAGGAAAGGCAGGACC
>CADCOX010000337.1 GCA_902803195.1 uncultured Bacteroidales bacterium | reverse complement strand
GTCTATCTCTGAGCCCGCTGGATGATGACCTGTACTATGCTTGAGGAAAGCGCAGTTATCAGGCGCGCCCTGATAATGAGTTGAGGCGAGACTGGCAAGGATGCGCTTGGCCGTCGAAAGGTAATAGTCGGAACGCGACTCATGGCCGTCAGGGGAAGTGGCACACAAACCGTCAGCATCAGCAACGAGCTCACTCAGTTCGATCAACGCAGATGCCACAACGGCTGCTGCCGATGCATCACGTGGAGCCACTGTCGCCGAGGCCGCCTCTGGATGGTCGGCGGGAGAAGTGGCGATGCGAGGGTCATCAAAATCCCAGAAAGGTACGTAGTCCTTGGGAAGATTACTGATGAATGCATCGGCCGCTCGGCATGCCATGTCTAAGAATGACGATTGATGAGTGCTCCATTCTCCATTGGCCATCCCCTTCACTTCTCTTGCCATCATCGTAAAGCCATAAACGGCCCATGCTTGACCGCGAGCCCAAGTCGATGAGTCGGAAAAGCCCTGATGGGTCTTACCATGAATGAAGTGGCCATCAAGTGTGTCGTAGACAGCAACATGATAGCAGGTGGCATTGGGCCGAAAATGGTGCTGACGAGTCGTTTCGGCATGGCACAAAGCGATATTCCACAATTGTTCTCTTCTCTCTTCAGCAGGTTCCATGTTCTTGCCCGCCCAACAGAGCAATTCCAAATTGACCATATTATCCATAATGGTATTATGTCCGCCAAATTTGGCAACACTGCGCGGCCACGAAAGGATAGTGCCCACGGTGGGATTGAAAAGCGTCGATAGGGAATCGGCTGCGCGCAGACAGAGCTGGCGGAAGCTGACGAGGGCCGCTTGATCCTCATCTCGTTGTTGAGGTGTGAGGTCCTTTCGCTCGAGTTCTCGGTTCAATACACGAATGGCCGTTCCAGCTGAACAGAAAACGAGGAAGCCGAGGTCGTGGTCGAGCACAGGCCTATCTACGACTCGGTGCATGGCTTTCGTGGCATTGAGAGCTGAAGCACGGAGCAGGCTGTCGACGGGGCGCTCCTGCATGAGTAGCGCTTCGTAGTCTAGCCAAAGGATGCCTGGCCAAAAGCCGCTGCACCACTCTTCAGCACAAAGCGGTCGGCACGTCCAACAGCTGTCACCGGAAGCAATATTGCGGGGCATTGCAGTCGTGTCGATGACACCACCGACGGACAGCTGAGCGAGTGCCCGATGAACTTGTATGTCGCATTGTTCGAGGGCTGCGTCTAAGTCAAGTTGGTTGTCTTGACTATCGATGGAGTGACAGGATACAAGGACCGCGAGAATCGCGAAGATAAGGAGCACCCCCAGAGGATTCTGGCGCTGAGAAGAGGAACTTGAGCTGTAAAGAATAAGATGAGATCTCATATCCGTTATTATTTTGTGTGAGTGGCTGATTATTTCGTAATACGAATCCAGTCGACGTCCAGCCAACCGCGCGAAGACTTCAAACTGTCGCACGCGGAAACGAATCCGTACTTGGCACCTATCCATTTGCCCTCGCGCATTGCAAAAGGCAGGCCTGCTTCAGTGAAACGGCGCCCATCAAGACTATAAGAGAACCTGCAGTTGCCATCGTGGACAGTCAGGCGAAGGTAGAGGTCGAGGTAGATAGCGGGCGAATAAAGAATAGTGTCGCTCGAAGTTGGTTTTAGCGTAGCGATATCAGTGGCGGTAGCATGTCCTTGTTCGTCTGCTCCAAGGCATGTACGGCGTTGCAGTACAAACGAGTCGCCACGGCGATAAGCGACGAGAGCGGAATAGGAACGTCCCATCACTACAAGGCCTCCCCATTGTCCCTCCTCTTTTGATGCAAAGCGCACCTTGGCTGTTGCTGTGAAGCGTGGTGCTGTGGGCTTCTGGAGCAATAGGTTCGGCGCTGACCAGAGTGTGGCCGCCGGCGACAGTTCCTGAGTATACAATCGATAGCAACCATCAGCCGTTGGCTGACCCCAGAACTGATTGTAGTTAGCATGCCATTGCCATTGTAAGCCAAGGCCTTCGGTGAACTCATCCGTCTCTTGAGGATTCATCACTATGGATGACGACGACTTAGGCTTGAGATGGCGAGCTAAGGGCTTACCACGATTGCCCATAATCGGCCAACCCGATGACCAATCGACGGGTTGGAGATAGACGACGCGTCCATAGGGTCCCTTGTCGTTGAAATGCAAAAACCAGTCTTCGCCGAAGGCCGTGTGCACCCATCCTCCTTGATGAGGACCGTTGATGTCAGTTGCGCCTTGCTCCATGACGCGCTTCCATTCATAAGGACCATAAGGCGAACGCGAGCGCATGGCCAGCTGCCACCCTCGCTCAACGCCTCCTGCTGGACAGAGGATCCAGTAATAGCCCTCACGCTTATAGAACTTAGGTCCTTCAGCGGTATGATTCTCTTGCCCGCCATCGAAGACGATACGCGGCAGGCCTATGGCTCGCGTACCATCAGCTGAAAGTTGGCGAACCGACAATACAGAATTAAAACCAGCACGAGAGTTGGCCCAGCCATTGACCAGAAAACAGCGACCATCGTCGTCCCAAAGGGGGCAGGGGTCTATCATCCCTCGCCCGGCTACAACACAGACGGGCGTCTCCCAAGGACCTGAGGGGTCGGTGGCACGCACCATGAAAATACCATGGTCGGGATCGCCCCAGTAGATGTAGAAAGCGCCATCGTGATGTCGGATAGAGGGCGCCCATACGCCCTTACCATGAGCAGGCAAGTCGAAGACCTCTGTTGGCAGTTGCTGGGGCAAGGCATGACCGATTAACTGCCAGTTGACCAAGTCGCGCGAATGGAGAATGGGCAGCCCCGGGATGCAGTTGAAAGAACTGGCTGTCAGATAGTAATCCTCTCCTACGGCGCACACATCGGGATCGCTATAGTCTGCATAGAGGACGGGATTCGTATAGGTGCCATCTCCATTGTCGGGCGACCAGACGGCCGATTGATATTGTGCTCGGATGGCTCCGCACAATAAGACTGCGCAGAACAGAGAGGACAAGCGGTGGAATCGCATACCGGCAAGAAGCTAAGAGTGTTTAAATGTTCAAGCGCTACAAGCGCCGAATGGAAACATAGGATTACTTATGTACTAATGTGCCAATGGGCTCACCGTCAATCACTCGTCGCAGGTTGCCTGGCACATCCATATTGAAGACATAGATGGGCAGATCGTTCTCCTTGCACATGGTGGTGGCAGTGAGATCCATCACCTTGAGGTTACGATTATAAACTTCGTCGAAGGTGATATCAGAGAATTTCGTAGCCGTCGGGTCTTTCTCGGGATCGGCCGTGTAGACGCCATCCACGCGAGTGCCTTTGAGCATCACATCGGCTTCTATCTCTATACCGCGCAACGATGAACCCGTGTCGGTTGTGAAATAAGGATTGCCTGTGCCGCCGCTGAAGATGGCCACTTCGCCGCGTTCGATAGCATCAATAGCTTTCCATTTGGTATAGAATTCACCTACGGGTTCCATACGGATGGCCGTGAACACGCGCGACGGCACGCCGGCAGCGCTGAGGAAACTGTTGAGAGCAAGCGAATTGATGACGGTGGCCAGCATGCCCATCTGATCGCCTTTGACGCGGTCAAAGCCGCGACCCGTTCCACTCAGTCCGCGGAAAATGTTGCCACCACCGATGACGATGCCGATCTCAACGCCGAGGTCATGGATTTCTTTGATTTGTGCAGCATACTCGGCCAGTCGCTTCTCGTCGAGGCCGTAACGCTGCTCGCCCATCAGACTCTCACCCGAGAGCTTAAGGAGGATTCGTTTGAATTTTAGCATAGTGATTGTAATGAAATGATGAATAATGATTTACAAAAGAATGTTCAGAGAGGTTCGGCTGTCATTTTCGTTAACAACTTAACCATGAGACGTGCAGCACGTTCGGGGGCACCAGCATCGCCCAGCCTGTTGGCCATCAGTTCATAGCCTTGGAGTTGGGCTTGGCGACTTGCTCCTCCTGGAAGGATAGCTTCGAGGTGTCGACGACAATTGGCTACGCTCATTTGCTCGGCTACAAGTTCAGGGACAATCTCTTGACCTGCTACCAGATTGACAAGCGAGATAAAAGGCGTCTTGATGAAGAGCTTACGTCCAAGGGAAGCCAACCAGCGTGCTTTCATGAAATAGCAAACGACCTGCGGCACGCGGAAGAGTGCAGTCTCAAGCGTGGCTGTGCCAGAAGTGACAAGGGCGGCAGTGGCCTTAGATAGGAGGTCATAAGTCTTGCCGTAAACGACCTGAACACGGCTGTCGCCTATATACTGACGATAGAAATCATCATCAATGCCCGGCGCACCTGCGACGATAAGGTCATATTGAGCGGTAAATGGCTCCGCTGCAGCTATCATCCGGGGAAGATTGTCGCGGATTTCTTGTTTACGACTACCTGCAAGGAGAGCAATAAACGCTGTTCCCTCTCCTGAAGGAGGGGTGGGTGGAGAGAATCTTTTCTTATACTCCGCTACTTCATCAACGGTGGGATTACCGATATAATGAATCGGAAATCCATGCTTTCCCTCAAAGAAATCAACTTCGAAGGGAAGAATTGAGAAGAGTTCGTCGACATCACGACGGATGTTCTTGATGCGGTATTCTTTCCACGCCCAAAGCTTAGGAGCGATGTAATAATAGACAGGACAAAGAGCGATGGAATGGACGAATTTAGCGATTTTGAGGTTGAAACCCGGATAGTCGACAAGGATAATGACATCGGGATTCCACTCGACGATATCGTCTTTGCATTGCTGAAGACCACGAAGAATAGTACGAGCATGCAAGGCCACAGCAACAAATCCCATGTAGGCAAGGTCTTTATAGTGCCTGACAAGCTCCAAGCCTTCTGCCGCCATCAGTTCACCCCCAAAGCCACGGAAGCGAGCTTCAGGATCTTCATTCTTCAAAGCGGCGATGAGATGGGAGGCATGGAGGTCACCACTGGCCTCGCCTGCAATTACATAATATTTCATTGGTCACTTAGCGTGCTCTTAATAATTCGTTTATCTGATTCATTGCTTCAAAGGCAGTCATATCTATAGTGATAGGTACGATGGAAGCGTAACCTGCGCGGAGTGCCGAGAAATCGGTATCTTGGGCGTCAGGTTCGAGGTCGGTGAAATGGCCTGTGAGCCAAAAGGCATTCAACCCATGCGGATTCGAAGCCGAAGCCCATTCAGCGCTCCATCGTCCGCGAGCTTGTCGACATACCTGCCACCCCCGAAACACGTGTGCAGTAGGGAGATTGATGTTCAGACAAACATCTTGTGGAAGGCCTTGGTCGATGACACGATGACAGAGACTTGCCACTGCATCTAGCGTGTCCTCACTAACAGGATAATCCTCATAACGTTGTCCCCGATGGAGATATAATGAAATGCCTATGCTCGGGATTTCTTTCATACATCCTTCAAAAACAGCACCCATCGTGCCGCTGTAATGAACGCTGACACTGGCGTTGTCACCATGATTGATGCCGCTGAGCAGGAGATCAGGTTTGCGCGGCACGATTTGTTCGAGCGCCAACTTCACGCAGTCGACAGGCGTGCCAGTGCACGAAAAGACCTGAATAGGCTCCCCGTCAGAACTCGTAAGTTTCTGGAAGCTGACAGGTTGGGTGCTCGTGATGGCACAGGCAGCACCAGAACGAGCGCCGTCAGGGGCTACAATATAGACATCGCCGATGGCAGAGACGGCACGGGCCAAAGCTTGTATGCCGGCGGCCTGATAACCGTCGTCATTGGTGATGAGTATGAGGGGCTTTTTCATTTGTCGCTAATGTTTAGTTCTACGGCTGAGGTGCTTGCAGCGAATTCGGGAGCATACAGGCAGCGTAGGGTGACGAGGCCTGTGGTGTATGCGCCGTCGCGGTCGATGAAACTGGTCTCCTCAATCACATAAGTGCCTTTAGGCATACGGTCGAAGAAATAATCGGTATGTGCATCGCGGACGGCCTGATAGTATCCGAGACCACCTTGATAATGATAGCCTGAGGTCATCTCCGACGGTTCAGCACAAGCCGCCCTGGC
>CADCOX010000336.1 GCA_902803195.1 uncultured Bacteroidales bacterium | reverse complement strand
CCTTCAGGGTATCGCTCGTCCCGTCAATGACCTCAGCCGTGGCTGCTCCGTCGATGATATCTACTACCTGATTGCCATCACGGCCTGTCAGGCCATGGATGCGCGCGCGTGAATCCATGGAATGACGAATGATGAATGACGAATGACGAATACAAGTAACCTATGGAACATATAGCAAGGCGAGGGAGCGCATCACAACTTCATATAAAGAGCAAAAGTTTCTCTGTTGGTATCGTTACGATGGTGAAGCAGAACAACGATTGGCGCTTACATAGTCTTTTCCAACAGGTGCTTCGTTCGGCAACTTCCATTCATGCCAACATTCGTGAATCAGAATATGCCCAGAGTCCTGCAGACTTCATTTCCAAACTGTCAATATCGCGAAAGGAAGCGAATGAGACATTGGGGTGGTTGGAAATACTGAAAGATTCCCAATCAATGGATGATGCGTGGTTCGAGAGGCTTTATCCACTATGCAACGAGCTTGTTTCAATGCTTACGGCATCTATTAAGACAACAAAATTGAACAACAATCTGTAATCCAAGGATGACAATGTTGTATGAGTAATCTTTATTCGTCATTCATCATTCGTCATTCGTCATTAGAAAATATGAAAATCCTTGTTCTCAACTGCGGAAGCAGCAGTATAAAATACGCTCTTTATGACATGACCGACAAGTCGGTCATCACCTCTGGTGGTATCGAGAAAATCGGTCTGCCTGATTCCTTTATCAAATATAAGGCCGATGGCCAGAAATTCCAGTTCGAAACTCCTGTTCCCGAGCACACCGCTGGCGTGCAGCTTATCTTCAAGCTCCTCACCGAGGGCGAACATGCCGTGTTGAAAGACCTCCACGAACTCGATGCCGTAGGCCATCGCATGGTGCATGGCGGCGAGAAGTTCTCTAAGAGCGTCCTCCTCACCCCCGAGGTCATGCGCGATTTCGAGGCTTGCAACGACCTTGCGCCGCTGCACAATCCAGCCAACATCAAAGGTGTCAATGCCGTTAAGGCCCTGCTGCCCAATCTGCCTCAAGTGGGTGTCTTCGATACCGCTTTCCACCAGACCATGCCCGACTACGCCTATATGTATGCGATTCCCTATGAACTCTACAAGAAGCATGGCGTGCGTCGTTATGGCTTCCATGGAACCAGTCACCGCTACGTCTCGGCCCGAGTCCTAGAGTTCCTAGGTATGCCTGTCGAGGGCAGTAAGGTCATCACCTGCCATATCGGCGGCGGTGCCTCCATTGCAGCCGTCAAGGATGGTAAGGTCGTTGATACCTCCATGGGTCTTACACCCCTCGAGGGCCTGATGATGGGCACCCGTTCGGGCGATATCGACGCAGGTGCTGTTACTTTCCTCATGGACAAACTCGGCCTCGACACCAAGGGCATCAGCAATCTGCTCAATAAGCAGTCCGGTCTGCTTGGCGTCAGCGAAGGGCGCAGTGACTTCCGCGACATACTCGCAGGTATTGCTGAGGGCAGCGACCTCGCTCGCTTGGCCAAGGAGATGTATACCTATCGTATTAAGAAGTACATCGGCAGTTATGCTGCCGCGATGGGCGGCGTGGATGTCATCCTCTTCACGGCTGGAGCTGGCGAGAATCAGTGGGAGGTGCGTGAAGGCGCTACCAAGGGTCTCGAGTTCCTCGGCGTGGAGCTCGACGACGAGAAGAATCACGCCTGCCGTGCCACAGAGGCTGTCATCAGCAAAGACTCTTCCCGCGTGAAGATCTGCGTCATCCCGACCGACGAGGAACTGATGATTGCCACCGACACCTTGGCGCTCGTCAGTTGAAAGAAGTAAGGGGACTCTCCCCTCTGCCCCTCCCTTGTAGGGAGGTGAGTAATTACTGTCAAGACATGAATGCAATGAAGACAAAGCAATCACAGGTGACTACTCCCCTCCCTGAAAAGGAGGGGCAGGGGGGAGGGTCTGTTTATTCCATCATCATTCCAGTCTACAACCGCCCCGATGAGGTGGACGAGTTGCTGGCGAGCCTCTGCACGCAGACCTCCCGCAACTTCGACGTCCACATCATCGAGGATGGCAGCGATATTCCTTGCAAGTCGGTCTGCGACCGCTATGCCGACCGCTTGGACTTGAACTATTATGTGAAGCCGAATGGCGGTCCGGGTGCGGCACGCAACTATGGCGCTGAACGTGCCGAAGGCGACTACTTCATAGTCCTTGACTCAGATGTCGTATTGCCTGAAGGATATATCGCCGCTATCGACGAGGAACTGCATCGTGAGCCTGCCGATGCCTTTGGAGGTCCCGACCGCTCGCATCCCGACTTCACGCCTGTGCAGAAGGCCATCAGTTATGCCATGACCTCATTCTTCACCACGGGTGGTATCCGAGGCGGTAAGAAGAAGCTGGATAAGTTTTATCCCCGCTCCTTCAATATGGGAGTTAGCCGACAGTTATGGCAACAGCTGGGCGGTTTCCGCAAGATGCGATTTGGCGAGGACATCGATTTCAGCATACGCATCTTCAAGGCCGGCGCGTGTTGCCGTCTGTTTCCCAATGCTTGGGTATGGCACAAGCGGCGCACTGATTTTTGTCGGTTCTTCCGTCAGGTCCGCAACTCCGGCGCCGCCCGCATCAACCTCCACTTGTTGCATCCCGGCTCGATGAAACTGGTTCACATGCTGCCCGCCCTATTCACCTTGGGCTGCCTTGTACTCGTCATCCTTTTCGTGTTTGGAATGCTTCTGTATTTCTTTGGGCCGGACCATATGAACCAAGCTTTTGGTTTTGCTCTCTGCGAACTCACAGTGCTGCTCCCATTGCTCTACGGCCTGCTCATCTTTGTGGATTCATCCCTTCAGAACCGCAGTTTGTGGGTAGGCCTTCTCTCGGTGCCCGCTGCGTTCATCCAACTTATCGGCTACGGCACGGGCTTCCTCTCGGCCGCTTGGCATCGGCTGGTATTGAAGCAGAAGGGTGAGGGGTTTGATGACAACGAACGACTATATAAATGAATATAAAAGACCTTCCAACCGATGAGCGCCCTCGGGAACGCATGATCGAGCAGGGTGCTGCCGCCCTCTCTCCGGCCGAATTGCTGGCTATCCTTATTGGCTCAGGCAACACCGAGGAATCGGCCGTGCAGTTGATGCAGCGCTTGCTCACGGATTGTGGTGGTAGCTTGAAGGCGCTCGGCAAGCTTTCGCTCAATGACCTGACGAAGAACTACAAGGGACTCGGCCCGGCCAAGGCAGTCACAATCCTTGCCGCTTGCGAACTCGGCCGCCGCCGTATGATGGAAGTGGCAGACGAGAAACGGTACATCAAGTCTTCCATGGACCTTTATAATCTGATGTACCCGCGTATGCGCGACCTCGCTCACGAAGAGAGTTATGCCATTTACCTCCGAGCTGACAATAGCCTTGAGGGAACTCCATTCCTCGTCAGTAAGGGCGGTCTGACAAGTACGTCCGTGGACGTGCGTCTCGTCTTGCGCGAAGCGCTCATCCGTCAGACCCCGACATTGGCTCTGGCCCATAACCATCCATCGGGCAATACGCGTCCCAGTCGCGATGACGACCAACTGACAGAGCGACTCCAGCATGCGTGCCAACTCATGAACATACGCCTGCTCGACCACATCATCGTTACCGATGGCGACTATTACAGCTATCGTGAACAGGGAAAGATTTGAGGGCAATGGGCAATGGGAAATGGACAATGGACAATGGGAAATGGACAATGGACAATGGAGAATGGACAATGGGAAATGCAAAACCAACATCGCGCAGCCTCTCGAGCGAAGCGAGGCTCTCCCCCTAACGGGGGAGCGGGGAGAGGGTCTTGGAATGGGAAATTCAAAACCAACATTGCTCAGCCTCTCGAGCGAAGCGAGGCTCTCCCCCTAACGGGTGGCTACGAGGGAAAGACTGAGTGTCTTTGCCGAAGTAGACTTCTCAGT
>CADCOX010000335.1 GCA_902803195.1 uncultured Bacteroidales bacterium | reverse complement strand
TATTCCCAACACGGCCGAGGTAGCTTTCTACGGCATGATGGAGGGCTTGCGAAGTCAGGGGCTAAACGTGCGCAGCGAGAAGGTGGCGTGGAAGGACATCAAACTGCGCACCTTCATCACGGAAGCCGGCGCTCGCAACGACCTCGCCTCGCATGTCTATGACATCACCTATGGTTCGTTGCGACCCTACGAGGACAAACTGGTCATCATCGATGACTCCATAGTGCGCGGCACGACTCTGAAAGAGAGCATCTTCAAGATACTGGACCGCCTACATCCCAAGAAAATCGTGATGGTCAGCAGTGCGCCTCAGATTCGCTACCCAGACTACTATGGCATAGACATGGCGCGACTGGAGGAGTTCTGCGCCTTTCGTGCCGCTATGGCTCTCATCGAGGAGCGCGGTATGTGGCAGTTGACGGTTGACGTCCATGAGGCTTGTCTGGCAGAACTCCGCAAACCAGCATCAGAACAGTCCAATCGTGTCTGTGGTATTTACAAGCCTTTCAGCATAGAAGACATCAATAAGAAGATGGCCGAGATGCTTCGTCCCGCGGGGATGCAAGCACCTGTCGAGTTCGTCTTTCAGACAATCGAAGGCTTGCACGCAGCCTGCCCCGACCATCAAGGCGACTGGTACTTCACAGGACGCTATCCCACTCCAGGCGGTAACCGCCTCGTGAACCAAGCTTTCGTGGAATATATAGAGAACAAAAAGTAAATTGTAAATCATTAAATTGTAAATCATTAAATCGTAAATATCATCATGTGTGGAATTGTAGGATACATCGGAACGAAGAAAGCTTATCCGATATTGATTAAAGGCCTGAAGCGTCTGGAGTATCGTGGTTACGATAGTGCCGGCGTGGCAATGATTAGTGACAGCGGCGAACTCAATGTGTATAAGGCCAAAGGCAAGGTTGACAACCTGACCGAGTATTGCAGCGACAAGGATGTGTCGGGCTGTGTTGGCATCGCACATACACGCTGGGCAACGCACGGCGAGCCATCGGCACGCAACGCTCATCCCCACTATTCGAGCACCCGTAATTTGGCGATCATACATAATGGCATCATCGAGAACTATGCCGACATCAAGACCAAGCTGCAGGCCAATGGCGTGGAGTTCAAGAGCGACACGGACACGGAGGTGCTTGTGCAACTTGTGGAGTACATCATGGTGAAGAAAAATCTGTCGTTGCTCGAATCCGTGCAGGTGGCGCTCCATCAAGTGATTGGAGCTTACGCCATAGCCATCATCGATAAGCGCGCCCCTCGTCAGATTGTAGCAGCACGCAAGCAGAGTCCTTTGGTGGTTGGCATCGGCGAGGATGAGTTCTTCTTGGGCTCTGATGCCAGTCCGATTGTCGACTACACCGACAAGGTAGTCTATTTGGAAGATGGCAACATCGCCGTGATTCGGTTGGGCGAGGAACTCAGGGTAATAAGTCTCCTGGGCAAGGAGCAGGAGCTGAAGGTGAAGACGGTAGATATCGACCTCGGACAAATAGAGAAAGGCGGCTACGATCACTTCATGCTGAAGGAAATCTTCGAGCAACCGGAATGCCTGATGAACTGTATGCGTGGTCGCATCAACGTCGAGGGCAACCATGTGACGCTGTCTGCCATGATCGACTACCGTCAGCAACTGCTCGGCGCAAAGCGTATCGTGATTGTGGCCTGCGGAACGTCATGGCATGCCGGGCTCATTGGCAAGCAGCTCTTCGAGAGCCTGTGCCGCATTCCCTGCGAGGTGGAATATGCCTCGGAGTTCCGCTACCGTAACCCTGTAGTGACGAAGGACGATGTGGTGATAGCCATTTCTCAGAGCGGTGAGACCGCCGACACGCTGGCCGCTATCCAACTGGCTAAGGAACAGGGTGCCTTCATCTTCGGCATCTGCAACGCCATCGGCTCCAGCATCCCAAGGGCCACGAACACTGGAACCTATATCCATGTCGGTCCTGAAATCGGAGTTGCCTCTACCAAAGCCTTCACAGGCCAAGTGACCGTGCTCTCGATGCTGGCATTATGTTTGGCAGCAGAACGAAAAACCATTTCTGAAGAACTCTATCGGCAAATGGTCAAGGAACTCACGCTCATTCCTGCCAAGTTGGAGCAAGCCCTCAAGACCAACGAACAGATTGAGCATCTTGCTCCCATCTTCACCTACGCCAAGAACTGTCTTTACTTAGGGCGCGGCTACAACTATCCATTAGCCCTTGAAGGTGCCTTGAAGCTGAAAGAGATTTCCTACATTCACGCCGAAGGCTATCCTGCTGCCGAGATGAAGCATGGTCCTATTGCCCTCATCGACAGCGAGATGCCAGTCTTCGTCATTGCTACTCGCGATCGTCTCTACGAGAAGGTCATTTCGAATATTCAGGAGGTGAGGGCTCGTGGTGGGCGCGTCACAGCCCTCGTCACCGAAGGCGATACGCAGATTCAGAAATTCGCCGACCACGTCATTACCCTACCCGACACACTCGAATGTTTCCAACCCCTCATTGCCAGCATTCCCCTTCAACTGCTGGCCTACCACATCGCTGTTTGTAAAGGCAAAGACGTCGACCGGCCAAGGAACCTTGCCAAGAGCGTAACGGTGGAATAGCCCCTATTGGGGAGGGGGAGTGAAAAATGAAAAGTGAAAAATGAAAAGTGAAAGGCCCCTCTCCGGCTCTCCCCACAGGAGAGGGGGAAGTGAAAAGTGAAAAATATAAGAATCATCATTCATACATTATCAATTATACATTACAGCCATGTGTGGAATAGTATCAATCTTCAACATAAAGCAACAGACGCACGAATTGCGCGAAAAGGCGCTGCGCATGAGTCAGAAACTTCGTCATCGCGGCCCCGATTGGAGCGGCATCTATTGTGGCGGTTCAGCCATCCTTGCTCACGAACGTCTCTCTATCGTTGACCCTGAGAGTGGCGGACAACCGCTGTTCTCGCCAGACCGCAAGCAGGTGCTGGCTGTCAATGGCGAGATCTACAATCACCAGGAGATTCGCCGCCGCTACGCAGGGCGCTACGATTTCCAGACAGGTAGCGACTGCGAGGTCATCCTTGCATTGTATAATGAATGGAAACAACAGACCCTATCCCCGCTCCCCCGCGAGGGGGAGAGCCTCACTTCGTTCGCTTACTCCGCGCCAGCTTCTCCCCTCCCTTCACAGAAAGGGGCGGGGGTGGGTCTTCTGCTGGAACAGCTTAGCGGCATCTTTGCTTTCGCGCTTTATGACGAGGAAAGGGACGAGTTCCTGATAGCGCGCGATCCCATTGGCGTGATACCTCTTTATATTGGCTACGACAGTGACGGCACCGTCTATGTGGCTTCTGAACTGAAAGCACTCGAAGGTCAGTGTGAACGTTATGAGCCGTTCTTGCCCGGACACTATTACTGGAGCAAAGAGCCGGGGATGAAGCGCTACTACCAACGCGACTGGATGGCCTACGAGGCGGTGAAGGACAATGAGGCCAGCACCGATGCCATCCGCGATGCGCTGACGGCTGCCGTGAAGCGTCAGTTGATGAGCGATGTGCCCTACGGTGTGCTGCTGAGTGGTGGCTTGGATTCGAGCGTGGTCTCTGCTATTGCTGAGAAATTCAGCGAGCACCGCATCGAAGATGACTCAAAGACGAAGGCCTATTGGCCCCGTCTGCATTCCTTTGCGGTGGGCCTGAAGGGAGCTCCCGATTTGGAGAAGGCGAAGTTAGTGGCGGATTATATCGGCACCGTGCATCACGAAATCAACTACACCATACAGGAAGGACTTGATGCCATTCGTGACGTCATCTATTTCATCGAGACATACGACGTGACAACCGTCCGTGCGTCAACCCCGATGTACCTGCTGGCGCGTGTAATCAAGTCGATGGGCATTAAGATGGTGTTGAGCGGTGAGGGTGCGGACGAGGTATTTGGCGGCTACCTTTATTTCCATAAGGCACCGAGCGCCAAGGCCTTCCACGAGGAGACTGTCCGCAAGCTCAGCAAACTCCACTACTACGATTGCCTCCGTGCCAACAAGAGCCTTTCGGCTTGGGGTGTTGAAGGTAGAGTGCCGTTCCTCGACAAGGAGTTCTTGGATGTGGCCATGCGTACCAATCCAGAGGCCAAGATGTGTGGGTCTACTATCGAGAAATACATTCTTCGCTCCGCCTTTGCTGACATGTTGCCCGCGGAGATCGCTTGGCGGCAGAAGGAACAATTCAGTGATGGTGTGGGCTATAGTTGGATTGACACGCTGAAAAAGATTACCTCCGAAGCCGTGACCGATGAGCAGATGGCGCACGCCGCCGAGCGTTTCCCCATCAACCCGCCGCTCAACAAGGAGGAGTACTACTACCGCAGCATCTTCGCCGAGCATTTCCCCAGCGACTCTGCAGCCCGGAGCGTAAACCAGGAGGCAAGTGTGGCATGTTCGACAGCCATTGCGCTTGAATGGGACGCTGCATTCAAAAACATGAACGACCCCAGCGGAAGAGCTGTTAAAGGTGTTCACGAACAGGCCTATTGACGTAATAATAAAATACGATGAAACGAGAAGCAATACTTCTACTTGATGATGGCACAGTGTTCCGTGGCTGGTCATTTGGCTACGATGCAAATGCCGTCGGCGAAGTGGTATTCAATACTGCGATGACAGGCTACCCCGAAAGCCTGACCGACCCAAGCTATGCAGGACAAATACTCGTGGCTACTTATCCCTTGATAGGTAACTATGGCGTGCCAGAGACTGGTGGCGATCCTTTGCCCATGTTCATGGAAAGCGAACACATCCATGTCAAGGGGCTGGTCGTGGCCGACTACAGCGAGGAATACTGCCACTGGAATGCCAAGGAATCTCTTTCAGAATGGTTGAAGCGAGAACAGATCCCAGCCATCACCGGCGTCGACACACGAAGGCTCACTAAGCGACTCAGAGAGAGTGGCGTAATGAGAG
>CADCOX010000334.1 GCA_902803195.1 uncultured Bacteroidales bacterium | reverse complement strand
TATTGCTTAACCACTAAAACCCCTAAGAAACATGGCACATAAAAAAGGTGTAGGTAGTTCTAAGAACGGCCGCGAGTCTGCAGCACAGCGACTCGGTGTGAAGATTTTTGGTGGTCAACAATGCGTAGCCGGCAACATTATCGTTCGCCAGCGTGGTACGCAGCACTATCCCGGCAAGAATGTCGGTATGGGTAGCGATCACACCCTCTATGCCCTCATCGACGGCGTGGTCACCTTCAAGAAGGGTCGTCTCGACCGTTCCACGGTGTCCGTTGAACCCGTTGCAGAAGCATAAAGGAACACATTCTTTTCAATCAAAATCACATCCCTTCAGGCTACGGCTTGAGGGGATTTTCTTTATTTTCTGCCAATGTGAGCGTCGTAAGTCAAAAAAAGTAGCACACGAGCACCACTATCTCACATTTTTTCTGTATATTTGCGGCGAATTAGACACTAACGAGATTGTAAATCACACAATAATACTCATGCTCACACTTAAATTAATCAACGAAGAGACCGAACGGGTCGTCCGCGGTCTCGAGAAAAAACACTTCCAAGGTGCTGCCGAGGCTATTGCTGCCGTACAGGCCACCGACAAACAACGCCGCGAGGCACAACAACAATTGGACCAACTGCTCTCCGAGAGCAAGAAGAAGGCTGCCGAGATAGGTGCCCTCATGAAGCAAGGCCTGCGTGACGAAGCCGACAAGGCCAAAGCTGCCGTTGCCGAACTCAAGGAACGTGCCAAGGAGTTGGAGGCTGCTATGGACGAGGCTCAGCACAAACTCATCGAGCAATTGTGCCAAATCCCCAATATCCCTTACGACGAAGTGCCCGAGGGTGCTGCGGCTGAAGACAACCTTGTAGTGAAGAGCAATCTACGTGAGTGCCAGCCTGGCGATACCGTGGGCAACTGGACGACTAATCCCGTTGTGGAGGAAGCACGTCTTCCCCATTGGGAACTGGCCAAGAAATACAACCTCATCGACTTCGATCTTGGTGTGAAGATTACAGGCGCAGGCTTCCCCGTCTACATCGGCAAGGGAGCTCAGCTGCAACGCGCGCTCATCAACTTCTTCCTTGATGAGGCACGCAAGGCAGGCTATACCGAGATCATGCCACCTACTGTCGTCAACGCAGCCAGCGGCTACGGCACAGGTCAACTGCCCGACAAGGAAGGCCAGATGTACCATGCCGAGGTCGACGACTTCTACCTTATCCCCACGGCTGAGGTGCCTGTTACCAACATCTACCGCGACGTCATCCTCGACGAGAAGGACCTCCCCATCAAGAATTGCGCCTACACACAATGTTTCCGACGCGAGGCTGGCAGCTATGGCAAGGATGTGCGCGGATTGAACCGCCTGCACGAGTTCTCGAAGGTCGAGATCGTGCGCATCGATACCCCCGAGCACTCACGCGAGAGCCACAAGGAGATGCTTGCGCACGTAGAGGGCTTGCTGCAGAAACTGGAATTGCCCTATCGCATTCTTCGTCTCTGTGGTGGTGATCAGAGCTTCACGAGTGCCATCTGCTACGACTTCGAGGTCTATTCCGAGGCTCAGAAGCGTTGGCTCGAGGTGAGCTCCGTAAGCAATTTCGACACCTATCAGGCCAATCGCCTCAAGTGCCGCTATCGCCCCGAGGCGACGAAGAAGCCCGAACTCTGCCACACACTTAACGGCTCGGCCCTCGCCCTACCCCGCATCGTAGCAGCGCTCCTTGAGAACAACCAGCACGAGGACGGCATCCATATTCCTGCAGCCCTGCAGCCCTACACGGGTTTCGACATCATCGATTAAAACTAGCTATTCAATAACAATCTTATAAACATTCACTTACATGAACGACATTAAAGTACTGAATCATGCAGCGGACAACATCCGTATTCTGGCTGCATCCATGGTCGAGAAGGCCAAGAGCGGTCACCCTGGCGGCGCTATGGGTGGCGCAGATTTCATCAACGTGCTCTATAGCGAATACCTGAATTATGACCCCGCCGATCCCACATGGGTAGGCCGCGACCGTTTCTTCCTCGATCCCGGTCACATGGCTCCTATGCTCTACTCGCAGCTCGCACTTATCGGCAAGTTCTCGCTCGACGAACTACAGCAGCTGCGCCAATGGGGCTCCCCCACCCCCGGTCACCCCGAGGCTGACCCCACGCGTGGTATTGAGAACACCAGCGGCCCCCTCGGTCAAGGTCATACCTTCGGCATTGGTGCTGCCATCGCGGCTAAGTTCCTGGCTGCTCACACGGGCAACCCAACCTTCGACAAGGAGACCATTTATATTTATATCTCCGACGGCGGCGTACAGGAAGAGATCTCTCAGGGCGCAGCCCGCATAGCCGGCATCCTCGGACTGGACAACGTTGTAATGTTCTACGACTCCAACGACATCCAGCTCTCCACCGAGTGTGCTGAGGTCATGAACGAGGATACGGCAGCCAAGTACCGCGCTCTCGGTTGGGAAGTCTTCGAGATCAACGGCAACGATGCTGCAGAGATTCGCAAGGCCATCGAAGCTGCCAAGGCAGTTAAGGGCAAGCCCGCCCTCATCATCGGCAAGACCGTCATGGGTAAGGGTGCCTTGAAGGAGGACGGCTCTAGCTACGAGCGTAATTGTAAGACGCATGGTGCTCCTCTTGGTGGCGATGCCTACAAGAAGACCATTGCCAACCTGGGTGGCGATGCCGAGAATCCCTTCGTCATCTTCGACGATGTGAAGGAGCTCTACGCCAATCGTGCTGAAGAGTTGAAGGCTATTGTGGCCGAGCGCAAGGCTGAAGAGGCTGCTTGGGCAGCTAAGAATCCCGAGTGCGCAGCCGCTCAGGCCGAGTGGTTCAGCGGCAAGGCTCCTCAAGTCGATTGGAGCAAGGTGGCTCAGAAGAGCGGCGATGCTACACGTAACGCTAGCGCTGCCGTACTGAGCGTTCTTGCCGAGCAGGTTCCCAACATGATCTGCGCTTCTGCCGACCTCAGCAACTCCGACAAGACCGACGGCTTCCTCAAGAAGACCCATGCCCTCAAGGCTGGCGACTTCAGCGGCGCCTTCTTCCAGGCTGGAGTAGCCGAGCTGACGATGGCTTGCTGCTGTATCGGTATGGCCCTGCATGGTGGCGTGATTCCCGCTTGCGGTACGTTCTTTGTATTCTCCGATTACATGAAGCCCGCCGTCCGTATGGCTGCCCTGATGGAGCTTCCCGTCAAATTCATTTGGACGCACGACGCCTTCCGTGTAGGCGAGGACGGTCCTACCCACGAGCCCGTTGAGCAGGAAGCCCAGATTCGTCTGATGGAGAAGCTGAAGAACCACCACGGCAAGAACTCCACCCTCGTGCTCCGTCCTGCCGACGCTCAGGAGACCACCGAGGCTTGGCGCTTGGCTATGGAGAACGTCGACAGTCCCACCGCCCTCATCCTCAGCCGTCAGAACATCGCCGACCTGCCCGCAGGCAACGACTACCGTCAGGCTGAAAAGGGTGCTTACATTGTGGCCGGTAGCGACGAGAATCCCGATGTCATCCTGTTGGCCAGCGGCTCTGAGGTCAGCACCCTCGTGGCTGGAACCGAGCTCCTGCGCAAGGATGGCGTGAAGGTGCGCATCGTCAGCGTGCCCTCCGAAGGTCTTTTCCGCAGCCAGCCCAAGGACTACCAGCAGGCTGTCCTGCCCTGTGGCGTGAAGAAGTTCGGCCTCACAGCCGGTCTGCCCGTGAACCTCGAGGGTCTCGTAGGTGCCGACGGTACGGTTTGGGGCCTCAACAGCTTCGGTTTCTCTGCTCCCTACAAGGTACTCGACGAGAAGCTGGGCTTCACGGCTGAGAATGTGTACAAACAGGTAAAAGCCATCCTGTAAAAATGCCCCACCCCCAACCCCTCCTATAGGGAGGGGAGAGGGGAAAGGGACAGTTTATATTCCAAATACTATGAGTACAATTAACAATACATCTCGCCAGCCCCTCTCCTCCCTGGTGGGTAAGAACGGGGGCGGGTCCATCGTAGGCATAGCCTCTGACCACGCTGGTTATGCGCTTAAGCAATTCGTCAAGCAATACCTAGAAGAAAAGGGCTATGCGTACAAGGACTATGGCACCTACTCCGAGGATAGTTGCGACTACTCCGACTTCGGTCATGCGTTAGCTCGCGGTATCGAGGCAGGCGAAGTCTTTCCCGGCATCGCCATTTGTGGCTCTGGCGAAGGCATCAATATGACGCTCAACAAGCATCAGTCCATTCGCGCAGGCCTCTGCTGGATTCCCGAGATTGCTCACCTCATCCGCCAACACAACAATGCCAACGTGCTCGTGATGCCAGGCCGTTTCATCGATACGGACATGGCAGCACGTATCATGGACGAGTTCTTCTCCACCGAGTTCGAGGGTGGACGCCATCAGAAGCGTATCGACAAGATTCCCGTTGCTTGAGCGCACCCCTCCCAAAGGGTATAACTTTTAACAAAATGGCAGGGGTGAGTAAACAGCATAGTACTAGATCATGAACACTCCCCCTGCCTATTATATTTTGCTCCAATGGGGCATTCTGCAATCAACCCTTAATTACACACAAAATTAACGCGCAATTGGTAATGAGAAAGATTTTTGTCGTAGCGTCTCTATTCCTCGGAGTCCTGTCAGTTCAGGCACAGGAGAAGGTGATGAACCTCCTGAAGAAAGATGGCACGAGTGCATCGACCCGCGTGGCTGACCTATCGCAGATCAGTTTCCTTGCGGTTGATGTGAGCGACCAAGGCCTGCAGGTGAAGACCTTGGGTGGCGAGACAGCTGCCGTGCTTTTCGAGTCCAATCCCGTCGTGACCATCTCCAGCGGCAAACTGGTTATCAAGTCACAACCAGCTGATACCTTGGAGTTTGAGATAACGGATATCGCAGAAATCTTGTTCGGTCCAACAGGTGACCAAACGGTCATCCGCCAGCCCGAAGGCTTTGCCTACGTGCTGCAGAAGGGTGGAGTATTACTTCGGGGCATCCCCAAAGGCGTAACGCCTCGCGTGTACTCCCTCAACGGACACAGCCTCCCGATGCCTCCTCTTCAGGGCGATGAGTTGCGACTGGACCGCTCCACATTAGGAAAGGGCATCTTCATCGTGAAGGTCGGCACGTTCGCCACCAAGATTCAGCTTTAATTTTCCATCCTCACAAACACAGGCTTTTACTGAAATGAGAAAGACATTCCTTCTGGTTATTGCCCTCTTGGGGACCATGCAACTCATGGCCCAGCAACCCGCCACGATGATCATGAAGCTCACAAATGGCGCTGTCATCCGAACGGACGTGAACGAGGTGGAAAAGATTACCTTTGCCGATACGCTCTACAATCTCAACCAGAGCGGCTACCGCATCCTCGAGGCCGACGAACTCTGCTGGCCCGACGACCGCCTGCTACCACACTTCCTGCCTCCCGGTACCATTCATACGCTGGACATGAACTCAGCTAAACTTAGCGACGAGGAACGCGTCATGTTCTGCACCCTTCAAGGTATCGTCAATCGTACGCGCCCGCGCATTCTCCTTTACAATCACAACGAGGAACCCCAAAGCACCTGGCCTACGGCTCATGACCTCCGACTAGCTCCTGCCTCTGCGTCAAAGCCTTACACCTTAGTGAAGCATTTCGAGGAGGAAATTGAGGGCTTGGTACTATACAGCAACGCACTCACGAACCATTATTCCAATCTAGCCGTCACTATCGCTGGGCTGGACCGCCTACTCCCCGTGACAGAGGAGATTAGGGCCAAGCTCGTGGCCAATGGCATGGATTTTCCAGTCGTTGAGGACCTTACGCAGCTGAAGATGACAACCGCCTACGATGTCTACAACTACCTCTACACCCACTACTGGAGCCGTTGTAACCATCGCCTGCTCATTAGCGAGCGTCCCAACATCCCCTACGTTCACGACATCGGAGTCGCCTGCGGTTCGGCCTGCGTATGGCTCGACCCGCGCGTCCAGACTGAGCGCCTGCTGCTCGACAAGATGCTCAAGGAGATGACGCCCGGTCGCGACTTCGTTCTGGGCTGGTACCCCGAGGAGCGCTCCGGCGTGGGCGAAGCCACCAAGTATGGCCTCTCGACTGTTCCTGCCGATTTTTTCGAGAATACTACGGTCTACTCGGCTGTCAATAAGCCCGTTAGGATTCCTCCTGTGCCCAAGCGTCCGAAGTTGGAGAACAAAATCTACGCGTCCGTCTACATTAGCGACGGCGACAACATCCAGTATTGCCAGCATGCTATGGCCAAGATTTTCCTGCAGAGCGGACGCGGCAAGATGCCCATGAACTGGACTATCAGCCCTGCTCTCGCGGACTTCGCGCCGATGATGCTGAACTACTATTATGGCAAGGCATCGACCAACGACTGTTTCGTCAGCGGCCCTTCGGGCGTGGGTTATGCCATGCCTTACGACGCGCACAACTCGCGCTATTATGCAGCCTCGACGTCCAGCAAGACGATTACGCCATATACCCAGCTCACGCAACGCTACCTTGAGAAAACGGGCCTGCGCGTCATCACCATCTGGGACGACATTAGCGCGACACAACGCGAGGCCTATGCCCTCAACTGCCCTTATCTCTACGGGCTCACCATTAACGATTGGGAGCGACAGACGGGCCGACTGACGGCCAAGGTTCAGTCCGGATGGCTGCCCATCACCCCCCTCTATCCTTGCTATGGCAACGGCGTAGATGTCATTACCGACTTCTTCTATCGCGACATCAGGAACTTCTCGGGGCGTAAACCAATGTTCGTGACGGGTCAGGCTACCGTCTGGGATGCTGGTCCCGACAAACTTATCGCCCTAAAGGACAGACTCGATGCGCTCTCGCCAGGTAATGTCGCCATCGTCCGAGCCGACCATTGGTTCAGCTACTATAACGAAGCACAGCACCTGCCTTTCAACATTACCTTATTACAGGACATGGAGATTACGTCGTCGCCCGTCAAGTCAAGGGCCAAGTATGCCGCCGACGGTTCGCCATCCGATGCATATATGTGGATTTCGAAGACGACCGACGGAACGGGTTGGGTGCAATTGGACTTCAAGGAGCCCTTCGAGATTAGTCGCTACGTTGTCCGTCATGCCGAGGCCGGCGGTTTAGACCCTGAGCTCAACAGCCGCGACTTCACGGTCGAGACGAGCCTCGACGGCGAAACATGGACCACAATAGGCACACACGTAGGCAATACGTCGCCCGTGACCGACGCTAACATCACGCCCGTCCAAGCGCAATATGTACGCGTGAATGTCACCAACGGCGGCATCGACGGCTACGTTCGCATAGGCGACATCGAAGTCTACGGCACACATTAAGGTATGCCGCAACCTTAAAGATTAGGCTGAGCGTATAAAGTATTTTAGAAATTTTAGAATAAGGAAAAAGAGTGTCGTAGGCACGATGGAACACTCATATAGAATCCAGTCGTACTTACGGCATTCGTTTGTCGGAAAAGGATGATTCTGCCGTTCAGCAGTTCTTCAACTCGCACTTTCACTCCGGCCAACGGCCATGAATGTGGTAGTAGACGTAGTCGTAGAGTTCGTCGAGGCGAACATTGGGGAATTTCTCCGCGAACAACTCCGTGAGGTGAGTATCTTGCATGTCTATCGACTTCCGCAGATAGTGGAGCACATCTTCGTTCCTACCCATTTCCAAGGCAGCATAGGCCAAGTAGGAATAGACCTCAAAGCCTTCTTTCTTCATTTCTTCGGGCGTTAGCACAGGCTCACCGAAGGCCGCTAACAACTTTGAGGCTCGCTCGAAGTAACCGTAGTCAAACAAGATGAGAGCTGCCTGATAATCAATGCGATTGACCTTAACATAATGAAGGGAACGCAGCAGCTTGATCTCGTCATCAAAATTCTTCAATTCGTCATTTTCGGCATAGACGCGAGCCCTCAGCAGGCGTTCATCCAATTGTCCGGCATCCTCGCGGCATTGGTCGGCCAGGTCAAGTTGCTGGAGCGCGCCACTGACGTCGCCTTGCCGGCTGAGCACCTGGGCATACTGTTCGTAGATGGCCTGTTGGTCGACGCTATTGCCTTCGGACAGTTCCAGGGCATGCCTGACGAGCGCGGTTGCCAGCTCGATTTGGTCGGCATCGAGCATGCAATAGGAGTCGTAGAGCCAATGCGATTCGCAGTCGGGGTTCATCTGTTGCAATTGTTGGTACAGTTCGTGGGCAGCAGCCGGATTGCCTTGCTGCATGAGTACCCATGCCTTCAGCTGGAGCGCCCGCTCGTTGTCGGGCTCGATGGCCAGGGCATAGTCCGTGCTCTCGAAAGCTTTGTCGTAGGTGCCAAGGGAGGAGTAAGCCTCGGCTCGCCAGTTCCAACTCTCCACGTCGAACGGGTCTACGTCGAGCATCTTTTCAATATACTCCAACGCCAAGCTGTTCTCGCCGAGGCCCAGTAGCACGTCAGCATGCAGCTGCCAGGTCTTATACCAGTCTGGCGCCATATCGCGCAAGGCGTTGGCAAAGCCCAAAGCCAATTCGTACTGGTGGTAGTCAATGAAGATGTAGGCCGAATCGTAGATGAAGAAATCGCGATCCTCGTCGATTGCTTGTACCTGATTGTTGAGGAAAGCGTAAGCATCTTTGGGATTGCCTCCCCGCATCATCAGTTCGGCATGAAGGAACAGGACCTCTCGATCGGACTGGTCCTCGATGGCATCGCAGAGCGCCTGCGCCTTGTCCAAATCACCCTGGAGCATGAATTGACGAGCTCTGAACACCTGCGGGTCGACAGCCGAGGGATGAATCTCCAACGCCAGTTCGATGGCCTCGTTGGCGCGGTCCTCGTCATGCATGACCATCGAGTAGTACTCAGCCACATCCGTGAGTTCGTCGGCTCCCATATAGAAGTTCGTACCCGCCTCACGGGCTGCCTCGTACCTGGCCAGAATATCCTTAAACTC
>CADCOX010000333.1 GCA_902803195.1 uncultured Bacteroidales bacterium | reverse complement strand
GAGTGCCCTCGATGCAAGGGAATCCGGTGTGAGTCCGGAGCTGTACCTGCAGCTGTAATCCCCTTTGAACGTCTGTTTGTATAACGCCACTGATTTTCAGTTGACTAGTTGACGAGCGAACAAGTTGACAAGTTGATTGAAGTTGGGAAGGTAAAACAGATGGGGAAAGCCAGAAGACCTGCCTTGAGTATTCGATTAACGTTCAACGTTTTAAACGTTTAGCAGCGTCCAGGAATAGACGCATGCGAACTAGATGAAACATTTATTGCTCACGGCGGTGGCACTTATGTGCCTCGTCTTTCCCTCATCAGCGCAGGACTCTCTTCATGCTAATCGTATGGAAGAAGTCGTGGTCACCGGTACTGGAACACAGCATCGGCTGAAGGACGTGCCTGTGCAGACGGAGGTCATCACGCGTCGAGAGTTGGAGCAATACGGAGGGCGTAGCATCGAGGACATCCTAGCAGGATTGACAGCCAGTTTCGCCTTCAACGAGGACGATATGGGCAGTCAGATGCAGATGAATGGACTTGGCAACGCCTATATCCTTATTTTAATTGACGGCAAGCGATTGCATGGCGACAACGGAGGCCAGAACGACCTGGGGCTTATCGACCCTGCACGTATCGAGCGCATCGAAATCGTGAAAGGTGCCGCCTCTGCACTCTATGGCTCAGATGCCATAGCAGGCGTGGTGAACATCATCACGCGCAAGTATGACCGCGATGGCATCCTCGTCGAGAACACCACGCGTGGCGGTAGCTACGGCGACTGGCGACAGCACAACAGCGTAGGCTTTGCCTGGGGCAAGGTCAGTAGTTTGACCAATTTCCAACTTCAGCACAGCGACGGATGGCAGAATACAGCCCATGAGGACCCTCATCAGACCGAATTCCCCATCTACGACTCGCGCAACAAGACCGTCAATCGCCACACCAATTGGCAGTTGGCTGAGCGCATCGATTACACCCCGACGCAAGACCTCTCGTTCTACGCCGAGGGAAGCTACTATCGCAAGCGTATCTATCGTCCATCGGGCAAATACGCAGCTGTAGACGTGAAGACTTACGACCTTGCCTATCGCAACGCATCGGCAGCTGTAGGCGGTAAGTGGATACCAACAGAGCACGCCGTCATTACCCTCGACATAGATTGGAACCGTCATGCCTATGACTATGTCTTCACCGATACAACGCTGGTCGACGGCTATGATCCCTATGGAAACTTCACTCACTACTATCCTTATTTCCCAGATCAGCGCAACCTACAGAGCGATCAACGACGCACGATGGGCCATTTGAAGGGCGTCTTCGAGTTGCCAGCTCAGAACCGCTTGAGTGCTGGCTTTGAGGTTCGCCACGATTGGTTGCACGCCCCCATGCGCGTCGATCACGGCGGCACCGTTACCGACCACACCGAGGCCCTCTACGTTCAGGACGAGTATTCACCTTGGCGTATTCTCCAGCTGACAGGCGGACTACGACTCGACCGCAACCAACAGTTCGGTTTTCACCTCACGCCCAAACTTTCGGCCATGCTCAGTCCTACGGATTGGCTGCGACTGCGTGCCGCTTGGTCGCAAGGCTTCAAGACACCGACGCCCAAGGAACAGCACTATCGCTACGTCCGCGAGATGAACGGCACCTACCTCTATCTCGGCAATCGTGACCTGCATCCGCAGACGAGCAACTATGGTTCCGTCGGAGCTGAAGTCATCGTGGGTGGTCTCTCTTTCTCTGTCACGGGCTATATTAATAAGGTACGCGATATGATTAATCTCGTGACCATTCCCAATTACCGTGCACCCGAGGAGTATCAAATGCAGTACGAGCTGCATAAGACAAGGCAGTACCAGAACCTTGAGGACGCTCGCACTTTGGGCATCGACGTCAACGTGCGTTATACTGTACGTGACTTCGCCATTGGCGGCAGCTACAGTTACCTCGATACAGATGCCCATGAGTACGACACCGACCACGACCGCATGCACGAAGTCATCATTGACGGCATGGCCCACCACAAAGCCAACTGGTTTGGGACGTGGAACCACGGTTTCCGTCGTCCTTATCGTTTAGGAATAGGTCTTTACGGTCGTGCTTCGTCAAAACGCTACTATCAACTCAACGGCAACGGCAAAGCCTACCACATCTGGCGTCTCTCTTCGACCCACGACATAGAGTGCAGTGCGATTAAGTCCCGCGGTCTTGCCCTCCGCCTTGAAGCGGGTGTTGACAACATTTTCAATTACGTTGACCGCACGCCCCACGGCCTCCACCTCGGCACCACCACTCCTGGTACCACCGTCTATGCCTCGATCACCCTACGTTTCAAACAAGGGAAAAATAAGTTTCAAACATTTAAAACCAATTCAAAACAAACGTACAATGAAGAAGATTAATGTCTTAATGATTGCTTTCGCATCAATCATCCTTTCCGTAGGTCTCGCCGCTTGCAACGACGATGACGACTCGTCTTCTAGTAACTGGTTGAAATACCAGGATGCTGTGACCAAGAATGTCAAAGCTAACAAGAAGCAGAACAAGGCTATCCTGCTCGTCGCTTTCGGTTCAACCTGGCAGCAGGCCTACGATGCCTTCGATGGCACCGTAGCAGCTTACAAGCAGAAGTTCCCCAGCTACGACGTTTTCCTCTCGTTCTCTTCCGCCATCTGCATCAACCGTGCTGCTGCTGGCGAGAACGTTGAGCCTCGCAACTTCTATGCTCCCAATTTCTGGCTCAATGCCTTCGCTCAGGAAGGCATCCGCTACAACGAGATTGTCGTCCAATCCCTGCAGGTCATCCCTGGCGAGGAGTATACGCGCGTCATTAACTACATCAAGGACTTCGCTAACAACAGTAATTGCGACCTCGACGATAAATACCTCTCCAAGGTCGTGCTGAAACTCGGTGTGCCCCTCCTTCAGGATGCCGAGAAAGATGTTCCCGAAGTGGCTAAGCAGCTCAATGCTCTTTATAAAACCCAAGCAGCTGAGGGTGTTGTCGCCTTCATGGGGCATGGCAATCCCGATAGTTACGACACCTACAAGGCTAACGTCCGCTACACTCAGCTCGAAGCAGCTCTCCAGCAATACAGCAAGAACTACTTCGTCGGCACCGTCGACATGATGGACAACTTCAAGACCGACGTCCTCGAGCGCATGCAGGCTGCTGGCATCACCAGCGGCAAGGTGTTCTGCCACCCGCTGATGTCTATCGATGGCGACCATGGTCACAACGATATGGCTGGTGACGACGATGCGTGGGACGACGGCTTCGAAGCCAACGAGGAAGGCGAGGTCGAGGACACCTCATGGAAGATGTTCTTCCACCACATGGGCTACGAGTGCAACAACTCCACCATGATTGAGAAAGGCCTCCTTGAACTGCCCACCGTACGCAACGTGTGGATGCAGCACACGCAAGATGCCATCAACGGCGAAGCCCTCGACTACTACCACTCCAAGAATCCCGAGGAGTAAGCACGAGAATCCATGAAACACTCCATAAATACTATCTGCCTCACGGCGGTGCTCCTCTTCGCGGGGAGCACCGCTTTCTCGCAAATCCATCGCATGGAACGCACGGATTCGGCTAAAGCCGTGCGAACACATGATATGAATCCTATTGTTGTCACGGGTTCGGGTCACCATCAGCGACTGAAAGCTTCGGCTACGCCTGTTCGCACCCTCACGAGTCGCGAGTTCCAAGAGCAGGGCATCGCCACCTTCGAGGATGCAGTGACGCGCATGTTGCCGCAGGTGTCCATGGCTCCCAGCTCGATGGGCTCGTTCCTGCGCATGAATGGCTTGGGCAATAAGTATTTACTCATTCTCATCAACGGACAGAAACTCTCGGGTGACATCTCGGGCAACGTCGACCTTGCACGCATCAATATGAGTCGCGTCAAGCGCATCGAAGTCCTCGATGGAGCAGCCTCGTCGCTCTATGGCTCCGATGCCATTGGGGGTGTCATCAACATCATCACCGACCAACCGACCAACCAACTCATCGGTGTCACCAGCGACACTCGAGTCAGCGGCGAAGGCAAGCTTACCGAGAACGTCAACTTGGATATTTATGCCCACGGTTTTGGTTCCTATACCAGCTACACCCACGACCGTGCAGACAGCTATCAGACCAACGACCTCGTCTACAAGAAAGGCTCAGAAACGGAGACGCAGCAGACCTTGGCCCCCCTCTTCACGGGCTACCGCTCTCATCTCTTCAATCAGCGCTTCACGTTTTCGCCTGAGCGCCACTCTTCTCCTTCTTCCCCTTCCAGCGGAGAGGCTGTCAATAGCGAACGCCGTCCGATTTCGTCGCGCGGAACTTATTCTCTCAACGCTGGCATCGACTACAACGACAAGATAACTGACCGTCCCAACACCCGTGAGGACATCACAGGCGGCACCGATTACGAGATGCACTATCGCGCCTTGCGTTGGTATGCAGGTGGTATCTACAAGTTCTCGCCTAAGAACTCTCTGCAAGTTGACTTCACCAGCGATCATTTTCGCTATGGCAAGGACTACGATGTGGCCACGAAGACACAAGCCGTGGGCGACTATGTCCAATCTAAGCGCCAGCATACGATGGAAGGGCAGGCTAAAGCTATTCTCGGCCTCTTGAAGGACGGTACCACCATCTTCGGAGCCGATTGGCGGCGCGACCAGCTCGAAGCCACTTCAGGCAACATCAATCAAGCTGCCAACATCTTTGCCCTCTATGGTCAGCACGAGCACAAGCTGCGTATAGGCTCAGGAAGTGCCACCACAACTGTCGGTCTGCGCTATGATTACCACGAGAACTTCGGCTCTCACCTTACGCCCAAGGCATCGCTAATGTACAGCCTCGGCCACTTCAACCTGCGTGCCAATTATTCCGCAGGTTTCCGT
>CADCOX010000332.1 GCA_902803195.1 uncultured Bacteroidales bacterium | reverse complement strand
CCTGGACCTGCTGCAGTTGCGCGCCGCCTACCTGGCGACCTATGACAAGCAGAACGACAGCGACTTCGTGGCCGTTATGGACCGCGTAATCGAACTTGAGCCCGCCAACACGCAGGCCCTGTTCTACCTTATTCAATACTATGGCGAACATAAGGACTTCGAGCGACTTGAGGACCTCTGCCGAAGAGCCGTGCTGACGCACCCCGAGGAACTGGTGTGCCACTTCTACCTTGGCGTGGCGCTCTACCAGCAGGACAAGAAGGCAGAAGCGATGAAGGCCTTCGAGGACGGCATCGTACAGAAGACCGACGAGAGCCGACCGACGATGGTGGCGGACCTCTACAGCATCCTGGGCGACCTCTACCATGAGATGGGACGTGAGCGCGAAGCCTACGAGGCCTACGACTCATGCCTGACCTATCAGGACGACAACGTCGGTTGCCTCAACAACTACGCCTACTACCTCTCGCTACAGGAGCGCAACCTCGACAAAGCTGAGGAGATGAGCTACCGCACTATACGCCTGGAACCTGACAACAAAACCTACCTCGACACCTACGCATGGATTCTCTTCATGAAAGCGCGATATGCCGAGGCGCAGCACTACATCGACCGCGTCTGTCCGCCCGACTCAACAGACTCCGTGCTACTGGCCGACGAGGGCGTCTCGGGTGTCGTACTCGAACATGCTGGCGACATAGCGGCCATGAACGGCAACACAGAGCAGGCTCTTCGCTTCTGGCAACTGGCTCAGAAGGCTGGCGGCGATGGCCTCACGGCGGTGCTACCCAAGAAGATACGGCTGAGGAAGTATGTGAAGAAGTGAAAAGGGGGAAAGGTTGAAAGGTTGAAAAGTTGAAAGGTTCTTCGCAGAGCGAAGCGTCGCAAGCGCCGAGCGGAAAAGTTCTTCGCAAGCGAAGCGAGCAGAGCTCGAGCGGAAAAGTTCTTGAAGTATCAAGCGACCAAAGGTCGAGCGGAAAAGTTGAAAGGTTCTTCGCAGAGCGAAGCGAGCAAAGCTCGAGCAGACGAGTTGATAATTTAGAAAAGTAATGATATATGAATAATTATACCTATTCATCATTGAACGTTAAGCGTTTAGGAAAATATTTATGGTTGATAGCCGTCGTAGCCCTCATGGTCTCGTGCGGAACCAAACGTAAAGCGATGCGTGACGGTGCCGACGCGACCACCGATGCCACCGCTTTGACAGACAAGAGCCAGCGGCAGAAGGTGGTCAGCCTGGTGAACGACAACCGCCAAACGGCCAAAGGCATTCGCTCGAAGATGAGCGTCCGACTGGCTGCTGGCAGCAAAGGCGCCACAGCCGGCGGTACACTCAAGATGAAACGTGACGAGATCATCCAACTCTCGCTGACCGCCCTCGGCTTGTTCGAGGTGGGACGTATGGAACTGACACCCGAATACCTGTTCGTGCAAGACCGCATGAACAAGCAGTACGTACAGGTCAAATGGACTGACATCGATGCACTCAAACGCGTAGGGGCCGACTTCTACACCTTCCAGTCGCTGTTCTGGAACGAACTCTTCCTGCTGGGACAAAAGGAGGCGCCCACAGACAAGGACCTCCGCGCCACCGACCAAGGCCGACAGACACTGCTGTTGCCTGCAGATGCACATGTAGCCACCGAAGAGGTGGCGCTACAGTTCCTCGTCAACACGAGCAAGCACCTGACTGAGCAGGCGGCCCTGAAAGCTACGAAACAGACGGGCTTCAGCGTGAGCTGCGACTACGCTGAGTTCGAGAAACTGGACAAGAAGAATTTCCCTCACCAGCTGACGATGGCCATCAACGCAGGCACCAAACGCTACACAGCCGACTTCGCTCTCTCGAATCCGCAGGTGGACAACGACATGAAGAACTTGGTCACCAAGCCTTCCAGCGGATACCGACAGGTCAGTTTCGACGATATCATCAAGCAGTTGATTAAATAACGGGAACGATAACGGGAACGATAACGATAACGGGAACGGGAACGATAACGGGAACGATAACGGGAACGGGAACGATAACGATAACGCAAGAGAATAGAAAATGAAAAAGTCCCTCGCACTCTTCATAGCCCTGCTCAGTTTGGTGGTCATGCCCTCGATGGCACAGACCAAGAAGATCAACCAACTCAAGAGCCAGAAGACCCAAATCGAGAAGGGCATCCAGAAAGCCAAATCGCAGCTGAATCAGACAAAGCACGAGACGGTGAAGAAGGAACAGACGGCCGACTTCCTCGAGGACCAACTCGAGAGCCGACTGCAGTATATCCATCAGCTGGAGGTTGAGGTGGACTCGCTCAGCCATCATGCCAACCGTCTGAAGGAGGAACTGGACGAGCTGAAGTTACAGGTGAAGGACAAGAAACAGAAATATGTGCAGAGCCTCCGCAGCGCACGCAACTCGCAGAACCTGCGCAACCCGCTGCTGTTCGTGTTCTCGGCCAACTCCTTCCCACAGATCTACCGCCGTATGCGCTATGCCCGCGAGTTCGCTGCCTGGCAGAAGAACCTGGGCCTGCAACTGATGGAGAAGGAGAACGAAGCGCGCGACAAGCGCAACGAACTCTTAGGCGTCAAGCAACAAGTGAGTAGCTCCATCCAAGAGATCATCAAGGAGCGCCGACAACTGGCCGCTCAGCACTCGGTGGTGCAGGCTAACGTAGTTCAGTTGAAGAAGAAGCAGAAGGAGATTGAACAGCAAGTGGCCGAGCAGCAGAAGCAACTGAACGCACTCAACAAGAAGATCGACGAACTCATCGCCTACGAAATCGAGCAGGCCCGCAAGCGTGCCGAAGCCGAGGCAAAACGCAAGCGCGAAGCTGAAGCTGCCGCCCGCGCCAAAGCCGAGCAAGAGAAAGCCGCACAGCAGAAGAGCAATAAGAGCGGCAAGAGCAGCAAAGGTCGCAGGGGAGGTAAAGCCTCAACGACCTCGCCTTCATCACCCTCTACGACATCGACATCAGCACCCTCGCGTTGGCTGACTGCCGAGGACAAGCAACTGAACGGCAACTTGGAACACAATAAGGGACGACTGCCTGTACCCATTACTGGACCTTACCGCATCGAGCGCCGCTTCGGACTGACGCATGTGACGTCGTCCGTCGTACTCGACAACAAAGGTGTTAATTACCAAGGACAGGCGGGTGCCCACGCACGCAGCATCTTCGACGGCGAGGTGACGGCTGTCTTCCAGCTGGGCGCACTCAAAAACGTGCTCGTACGCCACGGCTCTTATATCTCAGTCTATTGTAACCTCTCATCGACCATCGTCGCTCGCGGACAGAAGGTGAAGGCGCGCGACATCCTCGGCACCGTGGCCCAAGACGACCGCGGCAACTACATTCTCCACTTCCAGTTACGCAAGGAGACAGCCAAGCTCAACCCTGAAGTGTGGATAGGGAGGTAATCATCTCAATATAATCACTTATCGCACCACGAAGTTCGCTGACGCAGACGTACTCGTCGGCGGTATGGCTGCGTGCGCTGTCGCCAGGACCCATCTTCAGCGACGGCCAGGGCATGAGTGCCTGATCCGAGAGGGTAGGGGAGCCAAAGGGTGTGCGGGGCTGCCCCGAGAGCGTAGGACCGAGCGACAAGGCACTACGCACCAGCGGATGGGTGAGTTCGATGCGCGATGAGTTCAGACGGAACGAGCGGGCTTTGACCTCGCTCGCGAGCGCTGAAGAGACCTCGGCAAAGATTTCCTCGTTGGTGTAACACTCGTTTGATCGTACGTCAACAGTGAACGTGCACTGGTCAGGGACTACGTTGTGTTGCGTGCCAGCTTGGATGATGGTCGTAGTCATCTTGACGGGTCCAAGGAGCGACGACTCACGCTCGAAACGATGCGTCCGCAGCCATTCCACATCCTTCATCGCCACATAGATAGCGTTCACGCCCTCGTTGCGAGCGGCATGCCCTGCCTTGCCGTGGGCCGTGCAGTCGAGCACCATCAGTCCCTTCTCGGCCACCGCAGGCTGCATCCCTGTGGGCTCTCCGACAAGCGCTACACTGATAGGCGGCAGTTGCCGCAATGCCCGCTCGACGCCATCGCGCCCCGACACCTCCTCCTCAGCCGACGCCAAGAAGACGAGGTTGAAAGGCAGCGGACGATGCATCAGCGCACGGAAAGTCTGCAGGAGCGCCGTGAGCGACGCACCATCGTCATTCGAGCCAAGACCATAGAGGCGGTCGCCTTCGAGTGTAGGTTGATAGGGGTCGCGCGTCCAGGCCGACACGGGCTTCACGGTGTCGATGTGGGCATTCAGCAGGAGTGTTGGTCGCGAACTGTCGTAACCTGGAGCCTGCGTCCAAAGGTTATTGGCTTCGCGCTGAACAGTCAGTCCCCGTTTCTGCATGAACTGTAAGAGCAGGTCGGCGGCAGCACCTTCGTTGCGACTGGTGCGCGGCGTGGCGATGAGTTGCATCAAGAGGTCGAGCGCCTCGGTGGTGAGTAGGTTGATGTCAGTCATGTCGATGGCGTGAATCGGTTTATGCCTGCAAAAGTAATCAGAAACTCCAAAAAACCGACCGCAAACACGAAAATAATCCGACAGAGATGGCCATTTTTCACCTTATTTATTGCTTTGGGCACAAAAACTTTAAACTTTAAACCCTAAACTTTAAACTTTTCTGTATCTTTGCAACGTCAAAAACGAATCTCAACTATGGAACAGCTGAACTCCTCCAACCTCTCGGTGCTCATTCATGAGCAGGCCAAGGTCTATGGCGACAAGACAGCGCTGAGCTATCGCGACTACGCCACCTCGACGTGGAAGCAGATCTCATGGCGCGAGTTCTCACACACCGTCTCCCTCGTCTCGAATGCCCTGATTCAGCTGGGCGTCAAAGAACAAGAGAATATTGCCGTGTTCACGCAGAACAAGCCCGAGGGCGTCTGCGTAGACTTCGGAACCTACGGCATCCGAGCGGTTTCGATTCCCTTCTACGCCACCAGCAGCGAGGCTCAAGTGCAGTACATGGTCAACGATGCTTCGATACGCTTCGTCTTCGTAGGCGAACAGTATCAGTACGACATCGCCTTCCGCGTCTTGAAGCTGTGCCCCACGCTGGAACGGCTCATCATCTTCGACCGCTCGGTCGAGAAGAACGAGCGCGACCAGATGTCGATGTACTTCGACGAGTTCCTCAAGTTGGGCGAAGGAATGCCTCACGCCGACGAGGTGGTGCGTCGCGCGGCCGCCGTCGAGCCCGACGACTTGGTCAATATCCTCTATACAAGCGGCACTACGGGCGTCTCAAAGGGTGTCATGCTCACCTATCGGATGTACGCCGCCGCCATTCCTGCCAACGACAAGGTCATGGACCTCGGCAGCAACGATGTCATCATGTGCTTCCTGCCTTTCACTCACGTCTTTGAGAGGGCTTGGAGCTATTGGTGCCTCAGCCGCGGCTGTCAGCTGGCCATCAACCTGCGTCCGCAAGATATTCAGATGACCCTGCGCGAGGTGCACCCCACCTGCATGGCTGCTGTGCCCCGCTTCTGGGAGAAGGTCTACGCCGGCGTTCAGGAGAAGATTGCCTCTAGCAGCGCCGTGCAGCGTAAGCTGATGCTCGACGCGCTGGCCATCGGCAAGAAATACAACATCGACTACAAGTTGCGTGGACTCGTACCACCCCTGCAGCTGAAGTTGCGCTATAAGTTCTTCGAGAAGACAGTCATCGCGCTGCTCAAGAAGACACTGGGTCTCGAGAACGCAAACTTCTTCCCGACCGCAGGCTCCTTCATCCCGCCTGCCATCGAGGAGTTTGTTCACTCCTGCGGCATCCGCATGACCGCCGGCTATGGCATGACCGAGACCACTGCCACCGTCTCCTGCGACTGGCATCACGCCAACAAGACCATTGGCTCCGTGGGTCGCGTGCTCGACGGTATCGAGATTAGCTTCGGCGAGCAGAACGAGATTCTCCTGCGCGGAGATACCATCACGAAAGGCTACTACCGCAAGGCCGAAATCACAGCCCAAGCCTACGATGAGGACGGCTGGTTCCATACGGGCGACTGCGGCTATATCAAGAACGGCGAGCTCTTCCTTACTGACCGCATCAAGGATCTCTTCAAGACCTCCAACGGCAAATACATCTCGCCACAAGCGCTGGAGTCGAAGTTCGTGGTCGACCGTTACATCGATGAGGTAGCCATCATCGCCGACGAGCATAAGTTCGTCTCGGCACTCATCATCCCCGACTACGGACTGTTGGAACAGTGGGCTCGCGACAACGCTATCGCTTTCGACGACCGCCAGCAACTCTGCAGCAATCCGATTGTCAACAAGATGGTCATGGAGCGTATTGAGACCCTCCAACAGGAGTTTGCCCACTACGAGCAGGTCAAGCGCATCACATTGCTCCCTGAGCCCTTCAGCATGGAACGCGGTGAACTCACTAACACGCTCAAGATCAAGCGCCCCGTCATCGCTCAGAACTACAAAGCGCAGATTGAAGCCATGTATTCGGAATAACCCACAATCATAAAAATCAAAACCTCCAACAACGGCCATAGGTCGTACTTATGATCACACAAGAACAACTTAAAGCTATACAGGAGCGCACCGATGCGCTCAACCGCTATCTCGACATTCCTCGCAAGCAGATGGAATTCGAGGAGGAGCAGATACGCACGCAGGCTCCCGACTTCTGGGAAGATGCCAAGCGTGCCGAGGAGCAGATGAAGAAAGTCAAGAGCCTCGAGAAATGGATCAAGGGCTACGCCGAAGTGCGCACGCTCACCGATGAACTCACCACCGCCTTCGACTTCTATCGCGAAGAACTCGTCACCGAACAGGAGGTCGATGAACTCTATGCCCGCACCGTCGAGGCCATCGAGACACTGGAGCTGCGCAACATGCTACAGCAGGAAGAGGACCCGATGGATGCCGTGCTGAAGATCAACTCGGGCGCCGGTGGCACCGAGGCGCAGGACTGGGCACAGATGCTCATGCGAATGTACATGCGCTGGGCCGAGGCCAATGGCTACCGACTGACCGTTGCCAACCTGCAGGACGGCGACGAGGCTGGCATCAAGACTGTCACGATGGAGATTGAGGGTGAGTATGCCTACGGTTACCTCAAGAGCGAGAGCGGCGTCCACCGACTGGTGCGCGTGTCGCCTTATAACGCTCAAGGTAAGCGCATGACATCGTTCGCCAGCGTCTTCGTCACGCCCCTCGTCGACGACACCATCGAGGTCTATGTGGACCCCGCACGCGTCTCATGGGATACCTTCCGCAGCAGCGGTGCCGGCGGACAGAACGTCAATAAAGTGGAGACGGGCGTGCGCCTGCGCTATATGTACAAGGACCCCGACACAGGCGAGGAAGAAGAAATCCTCATCGAGAATACCGAGAGCCGCAAGCAGCTCGAGAACCGCGAGAATGCCATGCGATTGTTGAAATCACAGCTCTACGACCGTGCCATGCAGAAGCGACGCGAGGCACAGGCCAAGATCGAAGCCGGTAAGAAGAAGATTGAATGGGGCTCACAGATCCGCTCCTATGTCTTCGACGACCGCCGTGTCAAGGACCATCGTACGGGCTTCCAAACCTCAGACGTCGGAGCTGTCATGGACGGCAAAATCGACGGTTTCATCAAGGCATACTTGATGGAGTTCGGTGGTGAGGAAGGGCAATGAGAAAACGCTATCGGCTTAACTGAGAATCAAACGAACTAAAAACCAATAAAACCAAAAAACAATGAGCAAAGCAAAGAAAGAACTGCGCGCTGCCAAGAAGGCTGCACGCGAGGAGCGCGAAGCTAAGCGCATCATCAACTGGATCGTGGGCGGTCTGATCATCCTCTTCATCATCATCGCCGTTTACGCGCTCCTCGTCTAAGAGCAAGATGCTTATGGCACAAGAGATTGAACGCAAGTTCCTCGTCAAAGGCGACGCCTACAAGGCGCTCGCCTTTCATCATTCTGAGATAGCACAGGGTTACCTCGTCTCGGGCGGCGGCAAGAGCATACGCGTCCGTATCCGCGACAACCGTGGATACCTGACCATCAAAGGGCCTTCCAACGCCGCTGGACTCTCGCGCTATGAGTTCGAGACCGAAATCCCCGTAACCGACGCCCGCGACCTGCTGCACCTCTGCGAGCCTGGACTCATCCTGAAGACGCGCTGGCTCGTGCGCGCCGACGACGGACATACCTTCGAGGTTGATGAATTTGCGGGCGATAACGAGGGTCTTGTCATGGCCGAAGTAGAACTGAAATCCGAAGACGAACCTATCTCGAAGCCCGACTTCATCGGTCGCGAAGTAACAGGCGACCGACGCTTCTACAATTCCCACATGCGCCGCTACCCCTATTGCCTCTGGCGCGACCAGATTGAAAGTGAATGACGAATGACGAATGACGAATGATGAATGACGAATGATGAATGATGAATGACGAATGACGAATGATGAATGACGAATGATGTCCCGTTTTTTATTGACGAATTCCATTCGTCATTCATCATCCGTCATCAGCCCACCTCATCAATCCTGAACAGCTTATCACTCGGGCGCACCTTGGCCTCCACTTTGAACGACACATTTGAGCCTTGTCGTGCCACATCCACCGCTGCATTCGAATCGTCGTGCATCTCCTCGATGACACCATAGAGCGCACCCGTCGTAGGACCTGTGACCAGAAATTTGTCGCCCACATGCAGTTCGGTTGCTTCGATGTGGAACTCGCCCAAACCGAGACGCGAATAATACTTCGTGCCGCGACCCACGTAAACCTTACGCTCCGTAGCCTGCGAGCCATACGTCTGCGCCCATTCGCCAAGTCGCTGACCCTGATAGTAGCCATCCCAGAAGCCGCGATTGAAGACCGTAGCCAGGCGGGCATCCCAGCGATCAAGGTCTTCAACCTTTAAGTTCCCATCGATAATCCTGTCTATCGCTTCTCGATAGCACTCAACCACCGTTCGCACGTACTCAGGCCCGCGCGCGCGACCTTCTATCTTAAACACGCGCACGCCCGCGTCGACCAGTTTATCCATGAAGCGTATCGTCTTCAAGTCCTTGGGAGACATGATATAAGGGCCATCCACCTCCAGTTCTGTCTCCGTCTCTTTGTCCTTGACGAGGTAGCTGCGGCGACAGATTTGCATGCACTCTCCGCGATTGGCCGAGCGCCCCGTGTTCATCAGGCTCAGGTAGCACTTGCCCGAGACAGCCATACACAGCGCTCCGTGGCAGAACATCTCGATGCGGATGAGCTGCCCACTGGGTCCACAGACGTGCTCGCGCACGATGCCTTCGTAGATCTCCTTGACTTGGTTGATGTTCAGTTCGCGCGCCAATACGACTACGTCAGCGAACTGGGCATAGAAGCGCAGCGCCTCCAGATTGGAGATATTCAGTTGTGTGGAAAGGTGAACCTCAACGCCAATCTGCCGAGCGTAGGTCATCACGGCCACGTCCGAGGCGATCACCGCGCTGATTTCAGCGTCCTTGGCGGCATCCAAGATCTCGCGCATCAGAGGCAGGTCCTCGCCGTAGATGATGGTATTGACGGTCAAGTAACTCTTCACGCCATGCTCGCGACAGACGGCAGCTATCTCGCGTAGGTCGTCCATCGTGAAAGCCGAAGCCGAATGGGCTCGCATGTTCAGACGTTCGATACCGAAATAGATACTGTCCGCCCCTGCCTGCAGGGCTGCAGCCAGACTCTCCCGCGAACCCACGGGAGCAATTATTTCAAACTCTTCGCGTTTCATGGCGCAAAGATAGGAAAAAGTTTACAAAAAAACCTCAACCATCAACTTTTTTTCCTACCTTTGCGACCGCTAACAGACAAGAAGCACAAATCCACAATGAAAATAGGAAATATTGACCTCGGCTATCGCCCAGTCCTGCTGGCTCCCATGGAGGACGTGACGGACATCGGTTTCCGCCTGTTGTGCCGACGCATGGGCGCGGCTATGGTGTACTCCGAGTTTGTCTCATGCGACGCCCTCGTGCGCATGGTGGGCAAGAGCCTGAAGAAACTGGAAGTGTGCGACGAAGAGCGCCCCGTAGCCATTCAGATCTATGGCAAGGAACCGGGTCCGATGGCCGACGCCGCACGCATCGTGGTCGAGCAGGCGCATCCCGACGTCGTGGACCTCAACTTCGGCTGTCCCGTCAAGAAGATTGCCAGCAAAGGTGCGGGCGCAGGCATGCTCAGGGATGTCCCCAAGCTCTTGGAGATCACTCGCTCCGTAGTCGATGCCGTAGGCCATGAGGTGCCTGTGACCGTCAAGACACGCCTCGGATGGGACCACGAACACAAGATCATCGTCGAGCTGGCCGAACAACTGCAGGACTGCGGCATCTCTGCCCTCACCATTCATGGGCGCACCCGTTCGCAGCTCTATTCCGACCAAGCCGACTGGACGCTCATCGGCGAAGTGAAGCGCAACCCACGCATGCACATCCCCATCATCGGCAATGGCGACATCACCAGCGCAGAGCGTGCCGTTGAGGCCTTCGAGCGCTATGGCGTAGATGCCATCATGGTGGGTCGGGCCACCTTCGGACGGCCGTGGATTTTCAAGGAGATTGTGGAGAAGATCCACTCCCAGAACGGCTTGAATGAGGAAACCTCAACGCAGCCTTCTACCCTCACTGACGAGAATGAGCAAGGGGCTGGTCTCTCATTGGATTGGAAACTCGACATCCTCAAGGAGCAGGTAATCACCTCCGTAGCACGACTGGGTGAGCAGAGCGGCATCCACCACGTGCGCCGTCACTTGGCCGCTTCGCCTCTGTTCAAAGGCATCCCCGACTTCCGTCAGACGCGCATCCGCATGCTCCGCGCAGAGACCGTCGACGAACTCTTCGAGATCATCGAGCACACCCGCGGCCTCCTACACCAACTATAGCACCTCTCCCTCTCCCCGATAGCGCTCGACGATTTAGTCGTCGAGTCTCTCCCCTTCCTCCCCTAAGCCAAATTCCCTTTCAGATATGCGTAAGATTCTACCCCTCCTCCTTTTCTTCTGCCTGACGATGACGATCGCCACAGCGCAGAGCCCCGTCGACTACACCAACCGCATCCAGAACCCTTCCTTCGAATCGAACGGCACAGCGGGCTGGACCGTTCACGGCATGCAGACGCAGAACAACACCGTCTTCTCGCGCAAGGCAGGTACTTATTACCTCGAAGCGTGGGTCTCCATCGGTCAGCAACTCGGCAACGTAGGCGTCTCGCAGGTCCTGACCAAGCTGCCTCGAGGCAACTACCGTTTGACAGCCAGCGCCCTGCACATCCAGCAGAACGGCAGCGGCAGCACCCTCAACAGAGGCTCTTCACAAACGGGAGCAAACCTCTATGCAGGCCTGACGAAGGTCGCAGTCAACATGATGAAGTCCTACACCCTCGACTTTGCCGTCATCGACGAGAGCGAGGACGTGGAGATCGGTCTGCAAGCCGAAGGCGCTACAGGCAACTGGCTTTGCGTAGACAACTTCAAACTGCAATACATCAGCGATGTGAGCGTCGAGAGCTACGTCAGCGAGCTGAAGAAGCTGGTAGAACAGGCTCAGATGTACATCGACCTCGGCATCCAGGAGACTGCTGCTGAACCCTTGACCGAAGCGCTGAACGCGGCCAAGACCGCCCTTCAAGGCACGGGCACCGACGACCAAGGGCAGACGCTCTACGACCAGGAAGCCCTCGCTGCTGCACGCAAGGCGCTGCTCGCTGCCATCAATGCTGCTGCGAGTTCGCGTGAGCTCTACGACGCCCTGGCCGAGCGCATCAGCTATGCCGAGACTGTACTCGCGTGGTGGGAAGGGATACCTCGCAAGGCTACGGCATGGAGTGCCCTCCAGACTGCTATCGACAATGCCAAGGAGCAACTGCACGACTACACCCTCACCAACGCCAAACTCAAGCTGGCCGCCAGTACGCTCAACAACCGCATCAAGGCCGTCGACAAGAAAATCTACTGCAGCGGCAGCGCATGCGGAACAGACGCCCAACTGCAGAACGCCAATAGTCAATGGTGCTACGACCGCTCCTACCAGTCGAAGCATTGGATCCTGTTCTGGGAGAAAGGCTATGGAACCGACGTCCCCGCGGCCGTTCCTGGCATTCTGGCCACCGCCGACAAGATCTTCGAGTTCTACGCCGACAGCCTCAAGTTCATCACCATCAACCAAGGTAAGTCCAAGACCGACACCTACAAGATGATCATCCGCCTGCGCTACACCACCGAATGGGAAGCCAGCGGCAGCGGCATCGACAACCAGATCGGACTGCTCACCCTCTCCAACGGCGCGCACACCTCGCGCAGCGGACAGACCGTAGCTCACGAAATCGGCCATTGCTTCCAATACCAGACCCACTGCGACAACGGCGACTGGAACGGATGGATGTACAACTGGGGCAAGTCGACGCTCAACGTCTTTTGGGAGATGTGTGCCCAATGGCAGGCCTACAAGTTCTACCCCGACATGCAGTTCAACAACGAATGGCTCACCAACACCCTCAACGGGCTCCATCGCCATCCGCTCTGCGTCGACCTGCGCTATAACAACTACTTCATTCAGGATTACTTCTGCCACGTCCATGGCATGGACATCATCGCACGCCTCTGGAACCAGTCGCATAACCCCGAGGACCCCTTCCAAGCCTATATGCGCATGACCATGAGCGGCACCAACTCACGCCGTCTGGCCCAACTCTGCGACGAGATGTGGGAGTATGGCGCACGCATGACGACTTTCGACCTTGACCCCATCCGCTCGCGTGGCAACAAGCTCATTGGCAAGCGCGCCCAGACAGCTCTCACCAAGGACAAGGACAGCTACTGGTGGCCTCAACCCTCCAACTGCATCGAGAACTTTGGCAACAATGCCATCCGCGTCAACGTGCCCGCCACCTCCAAGACCATCTACGCTGAGTTCGAGGGCCAGGCAGGAGCCTCTGGCTACAAGACGTACAACAAGACGAAGGCGGGTTGGCGCATCGGCTTCGTAGCCCTGAAGAAGAACGGCACTCGCGTCTATGGCGACATCACGACCGCCACCTACGACGACCCCGTCCAGACCATTGCCTTCGACTGCCCTGCAGGTTGCCAGTACGTTTGGCTCGTCGTCAGCGGAGCGCCTACGTCCTATTGGACGCGCGACTGGCTCAGTTGGAGCGTGGAGGGCGATGTCGAACAATGGCCCTATCGCGTCAAATTCCATCAGACCAACGTCTACGGCAATACCAACAACAACACCTATCCCACAGCCATCGATGACCTGGCCGACGATAATGTGAACGCGAACGGAAACGTTAACGCTAACGCGAACGTCAACAACGTCTACACCCTCGATGGTCGCATCGTCCGCCGCGGTTCAACCTCCCTCGACGGCCTGCCTCGCGGCATCTATGTCGTAGGTGGTCGCAAGGT
>CADCOX010000331.1 GCA_902803195.1 uncultured Bacteroidales bacterium | reverse complement strand
TTAACACTTATCCTGTATGAAAACCCGCTTCTCTTTGCTCGTCATGGCCATCATCAGCGGCCTGACCATCAGCGCACAAACACTTAAGGAATGGGACGATGTCAGCATCACCAGTCTCAATCGTCAGCGCGCCCACACGTTGGACATCCCCGTGGCTTCGGCCAGTGATGCCAGTAGTGCTTACACCCCAACAAACGCCTTGGAGGCGTCGCCCTACTTCCTCAGCCTTAACGGCACTTGGAAGTTCCAGTGGGTGGGCACCCCCGACAAAGCCAGCAACACCTTCTTCCAAAACCAGTTCGACGCCTCAGCCTGGGATGAGATAGAGGTGCCCTCCTCGTGGCAAGTCTATGGTCTACGCCACAACAAGCAGTGGGATAAGCCCCTGTACGTTAACACCCGCTACCCCTTCACCTACGACCGTCAGACGTGGAGCGTCATGACCGATCGGCCCGATTATTTCACCTACCGTGGCGATATGGCAAATCCTGTAGGTTCTTATCGCCGTGAGTTTACATTGCCTCAGGACTGGAAAGGTCGTGATGTGTTCCTCCGCTTCAACGGCGCAGGCCATGGGTATTACGTATGGGTCAATGGCCAGTTCGTAGGCTATGCCGAGGACTCTTACCTGCCGAGTGAGTTCAAGATTACTGATAAGGTACGCGCAGGCGTGAATAACGTCAGCGTGCGCATCTATCGTTTTACATCGGGTTCGTTCCTTGAGTGCCAGGACTACTGGCGACTGACGGGCATTACGCGTGACGTCTACCTTTGGAGCGCTCCCAAAACACGTATCCACGACTTCTTCTTCCGTACGACCGCTTTGTCCAACGACAACACGGAGGCTTCTGCGGCGCTGACCGTCAATATTGCTGGTGCAAAACCTAAGAAAGCTTCGTTGGAAGCGCAACTCATGGACGGCCAACGCGTGCTGGCCTCTCAAACCGTTACTGTTGCTGGAACAGGCGACCTTGAACTGCAGTTCCCTTCTATCAAGGGCGTCACGCCTTGGAGCGCTGAGCTGCCGCGTCTCTACGACCTCCGCCTGACACTATCGGAGAAGGGCAAGCCGACCGATGTCCGTACGTTGAAAGTGGGTCTCCGCACCGTCAGCGTACGTGCCGACGGCGCCCTCTTGGTCAACGGCAACCGTGTCATCTTCCATGGTGTAGACCGCCACAGTTTCAGCGAGAACGGAGGTCGAACCCTGACGAAGGAGGAAATAGAGACGGATGTGCTGCAGATGAAGCGTCTCAACGTCAATGGCATCCGCACGAGTCACTATCCCAACAATCCCTACCTTTATGACCTTTGTGACCGCCTTGGCTTGTATGTGTTGGCTGAGGCAGACGTCGAATGCCATGGCAATACACGCCTCTCACACGAAGAGACGTTCAAACCTGCTATGGTAGAGCGTTCTGTACGTCAAGTGCTTACGCTGCGAAACCATCCTGCCATTATCATTTGGAGCGCTGGCAATGAGAGTGGCAATGGCAACAACTTCGCCACTGTCATGGACAGCATCGGCGCCCTCGACCCGACGCGCCTCACCCACTACGAAGGCAACAGTCAGTGGAGCAGCGTCACGAGCACGATGTACGCCAATCTGGGTTTCATTGAGAACACCGGCCGTAGCCGCCTGCAGGACTACCAGAATGGCAAGACGGGCATCCGTCCCCACGTGCAATGCGAGAACACCCACGCCATGGGTAATTCAATGGGCAATCAGCGTGAGTTCTTCGACCTCTATGAGCGCTATCCCGCTTTGGCTGGCGAGTTCGTTTGGGATTGGAAGGACCAAGGCCTTAAAGTCAGCGCTACAGGTGCTCCGCTCCGATTCGAGGCTTTGGGCCTCAAGAGCAAGGCGGATGTACGTTCCATCCTCGATCCCTCGAAGGGTGAATACTGGGCCTATGGTGGTGACTTTGGCGACAACCCCAACGACAATGACTTCTGCTGTAACGGCGTCGTGCTGGCTGACAATACTCCGACGGCCAAGAGCTTCAATATGAAGAAAGTGTACCAGCCCCTCGACTTCGTTATGAAGGATAGTACGGCAGGAGCCTTCATGCTCAAGAGCAAGCTACAGCAACGCGTACTTGACGAACTGAACGTTAGTTACACCCTCCTCGAAGACGGCATCGAGATTGGACATGGCACCATCGACAACGTGCGTTTGGGCATCGGACAGACGATGGACGTCACACTACCTGAAGCTCAGCGTGTCGTCGTAGCTCCACAGCATACTGATGCCGAATACTTTATCCGTTTCAGCGCTACTCAGAAGCAAGCCACCGAGTGGGCCGATGCTGGCTTCGAGGTGGCCAAGGAGGAATTCCGCCTGCGTGCCGCTACGAGTCGCAAACCTTACGTAGCCGTTAAGGCCAAAGCATTGAGCGTGAGCAATAATGCAGGCACAGTTGTCGTCACTGGCGAACGTTTCTCTCTGAAATTTGAGGGTGGGCAACTCGTCGGCTACACTGTCGACGGACGCGACCTACTCGTAGCACCCTTGACGTTGCAGGCTTTCCGCCTGCCCACCGACAACGAACGCGGCCGCACCGGAAGTTACGACCAGATGGGCATACGCAACCTGCAGCTCACCCCTGGCTCTTGGGAAGTACAGAAGAGCAAAGATGGTCAGACGGTGGACATTGCCATCTCCAATGTTTATGCTACCACGGGCGACTCTCGCTTCGCCGTGCGCCAGAGTTTCAAGGTGATGGCCGATGGAGTAGTCATCGTCAATACCACCGTCGACCCGACTCCCAAGGGGAGCGAGTTGCCTCGTCTGGGACTCCGCACCGAGCTGCCCGAGGGCACCGAGAACATGCGTTGGTTGGGCCGCGGACCGCAGGACAGCTATCGCGACCGCAAGGAAGCAGCCCTCGTTGGACTTCACCACAGCCGCGTCAGCGACGAATGGACCAACTACGTCCTGCCTCAGGAACAGGGCAATAAGGAAGAGGTGCGCTGGATGGCTCTTACCGACGACGCGGGCCGCGGCCTGCTGGTTGTGGCTCCCGACCTCATTACGGCAAGTGCTGCCCATTGGCGTCCAGAGGACAACTACACCAGCGGCCGTGATCGCAAGAAGCATCCATCCGACATGACGTGGTGCAAGCAGACCATCTTGAACCTAGATGCCTACAACCGTGCCCTCGGTAACGCCAGCTGTGGCCCCGACGTCATCGACAAATACCGCATCCGTACCGGCAAAACACATTTTTCGTTCATCCTCATGCCGGTGACTGAAGCGCAGACCGACCAGCAACTGGCAGTGCGCGCACGCGTCACCTCGCCCATCTGCTCGCCCGTCACGATCAGCGCTCGTCGTGGACTCGCGACTCTCGCTTGTCCTACACCGGGAGCTACCATCCGCTATCGCATTGACGGAGGCAAGGAGCAAGTGTATAGTCAGCCTCTCGATATGACCAAGGGGGGCGTCATCAGGGCTTATGCCACCGTCGATGGTCTCGGTGCAAGCCCCATTACTGAGGAACGCTTGTATCCGCACGTCAGCAAGGCCGCTTGGCGCGTCGTCACCTGTAGCAGTCAACAGGGCGGCAATGAAGCAGCCGCCAACGTCATCGACGAGAATCCGCAGACCATCTGGCACTCGCAGTACAGCCCCATGAAGCCCGCTTGTCCTCACGAGATTGTCATCGACATGGGCACCAACTACCGCGTTGCCCAGTTTGTCTATCAGGGACGTGAGGATATGACCAACGGCCGAGTTGCGCGCTACGAAGTATATATCGGTAAGAACAACGGCGATTGGGGTGAGCCCGTATTGAAGGGACGCTTGCAGAACTCGTCGGAGGTTCAGGAGGTTGCCCTTCCCGCCACCGTCGATGGGCGCTATCTGCGCTTCGTCGTCCTCTCGACACACGATCGTCAGGACTATGCTTCGGCCGCCGAGATAGGCATCCTGCCAGAGTGAGGATGCGTACGCTCCGACAAGCTTAGGATGTATCCTATGACAAGCTCAGGATGTACCCTACGATGTTCTGAGGACAAAAAAAGAAGACTCAGAAGCGCGCCAAGTGGAAAGTTTTGCTTATCTTTGCGCCCGAAAAATAGCAACAGACATGAGAACTCGAACATTCATCGCCGCCATTCTTTTGGCTTCCAGTGCTTTAGCGCAGGAAGCCAACCATTTGGCAATCGATGCACAGGTGCGCAGCCGAGGCGAATACAACAATGGTGCCCTCAGCCCTCGTGGCGAGGGCGAGCGTCCAGCCCTTTTCATTAACGAACGCGCACGCTTAGGTATCGGCTACCAGCGTGGAGCTGTCCAGCTGAAGGTGGCAGCCCAACACACGTGCGTGTGGGGGCAGGATGCGATCAAGGACCGCGCCGGTCACGTCAATATGAACGAGGCATGGGCCAAAGTGAAAGCCTCGAACGGACTGTTCATACAGGCTGGCCGTCAGGTGCTCTCCTACGACGACGAGCGCCTGTTGGGCGCTTCCGACTGGAGCGTGGCAGGCAACAGCCATGATGCGTTGCGTCTGGGTTATGAGAGCGAAGCGCACACCGTACATCTCTTGGCCTCGTTCAACCAAATGGCCGAGAACGATCGTGGGCTCTACTATGGTGGCCCTATGCCTTACAAAGCGATGCAAGGCGTGTGGTATCACTACCAAGCTCCTCGCACTCCCTTAGGCATCTCGCTCTTGGCGCTGAACGTGGGCAAGGAGAAAGGCGAGGATGGGAAAGGCAAGACCTACAACATGCAGACGTTGGGCACGCACGTCACCTACAGCCCTCAGGGCTTCGACATCGCAGCCTCGTTCTACTATCAGATGGGCAAGACCGTCATCGGCCACTACGAGTACGACACCGGTGCCTTCATGGCTAGTGCACGCATGGGTTATACCTTCGTGCCCGCCTTCAAGCTGACGTTGGGCTATGACTACCTCAGCGGCAACGATGGTCGCAACACAAACGAGCATGCCTTCTCGACGCTCTTCGGTACGCACCACAAGTTCTATGGAGCGATGGACTATTTCTACGCCTCGCCGCTCTCCATACAGCTCAATCCTGGACTTCAGGACGCTTTGGTGACTATCGAATCGCAGATGAGCGAGGTGGTCAGCCTGCAGTTGACCTATCACTACTTCATGACAGCGGAGAAGTTGTCTGGGTTGGACAAGGCCCTCGGACATGAGGCCGACCTGCAGCTGACCTTCCG
>CADCOX010000330.1 GCA_902803195.1 uncultured Bacteroidales bacterium | reverse complement strand
GCTATCGCCAGCGGTAATCTGCCACTTCTCGGGCTGATCGAGGTGGTCGGACAGGAACATACCTTCGACGTCGATTTCCTCGTCGGTGGTGTTGTAGAGTTCAATCCAGTCACTCTTCTTAAAGAGATCGCTGACGTAAATCTCGTTGTCGGCACTGACCTCGTTGATCTTGACGGGATGTGCGTCCCATGCTTCGCTGTCGGTCGAGCTCATCTTCTCGTAGACAGCCGTCAGCGTAACTGACGAAGTGCCTTCAGGAATCTGATAGGATGGCTCGGTGGAGACGATATTGTTGCTACTGTTTTTGTCGTAGATGAGTGCAGCGTCCCAATAGATGTCGGTGGAGTTGGCTGCATTATTGTGAACTTCGACAGCAATAACATTTGTGCCCTGCTTGAAGAAAGAGGCATCGATGGAGATTTGCCCAGACTCGGGATTGGCCTCGGCGTAAGTGTCGGCAAGGCTGTAGAAAGTGGGCGAGGGCGTGTTGTCCATTAGGAAACGACCCGCTTCTTTCCCATTGACGTAAACGACGAAGCCGTCGTCGGCCACCCAATCGAGCGTAAAGCTTTCAGTGGACTGCGGCGCGCTGGAAAGCGTCACCTGCTTGCGGAAATAATAGGTCGGATATTTGTCGTTAGTGTTGTTGCCGTAGTTGAGGAATGTCTTGTAGCCGCGTGCGTTGCTGGCATCGGAGGTGAAATACCCGAGAGGTGCAGCACCAGTGCTCCATGTGTTGCTGTAGTTGCTGGCCTTCCAATCCTCACCATCGAGGGAACCTTGGTCGTAGTAGTTCCATGAGCTGCCTTTGCTGAAGAGCGTCGTGACATTAGTTGCCTTATTGGAGGTCCAGCCAGCGAAGCGATAACCAGCAGGAGCAGTAGCAGAGACCGTCACAGGTGCAAACAGTTGTCCCGCGAAGGTGTTGGTGGGGACCTCAAGTCCGTTGATTTGAAGCTTAGCCCCTGCGAGGTTGGCTGATAGGTTCACGCGCATGGGTGTTGAAAGCCCGAAGTAATTGCGCATGTTGGAGATCGAGGACGACTGTCGCGAGCTGCTGAGACTGCTGATGACGCTATTGGCTGTGCCTGAGGCAGAGAGCCCTTCGAGGCTCATGGCAGGGTTGACATAGCTGACCATCGCGTTGATAATCTCCTTGACGCGTGCGGGTTGGAAAACACTACCCGTAATGATGCAGAACTGGTCGATGAACTGCTTGCGGAACTCCTGGTTCTTCCACATGTTCAGCAGCAGCGTCGTGAACTCAATCTCCTCGTAGATGCGATTGCCGAATTCTGCGATGATCTCCTGTCCGTAGAGTTGATCGAAGGTCCACCATTGCGTACTTTCAAACCAGGTGAAGGCGTTGTTTGTGGCAAATGCGCCATCGGTGTCGAAAAGCACGAAACGGAAGCGGCTGTTGGCATCGCCCTCTGTGCGAGAGCGGAAGGCTTTGATGTTGTTCTTAGGCCAGTCGGTGCCTGCGATGTAGAGTTCGATGGCGCAGTAGTTGATGTAGCCTTCGATGTCGACAATCTCTTTGATGCGTTCGTAGGCGAGGGCGTCGGAGGCATTCTGTGCGAGCGAGTACCACTCGTCGAACACATCCTTCGTGCCTACTTGCTGTACGTAGCCGCTATCAGGTGACATCTTCCACTGGTCCATCGTATCGTCCTCTGTGTCGATGCCATAATTGGAGAGGGCATAGTTCTTGTTGTTGGGCTCGCGCAGATTCTCAACGCCGATGTACTGTCCGTTGTGGAAGACGTGTACGGGTTGGTAGCTTTGAGTCTCGGCATAGAGTCCAGAGGTAGCGACGACTTGTTGGATGGCTGCGTCCTTGATTCGACAACTGCTGCCTTGCACGTCGTTGCCTCCATTGCGTACCTTCAATGCTTTGTTGCGAAGATACGGTTTGTCGCCGAAGAACTGATAGTCCATTCGGTTTAATCCTTCGTATATCTTGTTGGCTTTGATATTGAAAGAGTGGGGATACCAAGCTCGGCTCCAGCCGCCTGAAGCCTCGATGCCCACTTCCTGATTGAAGGCAGCTACACCATCTTCGGTGAAGTATTCAATGTTGGCGGGTCGATCCCATTCCATGTTCCAGTTGCAGGCAACGCTCTGTCCATTGCCTGGACGTCCATTACCGTTTCCTTGGACGAAGATGCCGTAGTCGTCGCCGTAGAGGTTCTCATTGTCTGAGACGAGCGAGATGACGGGCAGCGTGAAGTTTAGGTCTTTATAGATAAAGGAACGCGTGATGACGGGGCTGGCGAGTTCACCTGTCTTGAATAAACGTAAGCGCAGAATGGTGGTCTCGCTGATGTCGAAGCGACCATCGGGGCTGGTGGCTCCGTTGTCGAGGGTGGGCGTACTGCCGTCGGTCGTATAGCGGAGGGTACAGCCAGAGGGAATCGTTACTCTAGCAGTGAAGCTATTTGTGAAGAAACCTCCTTCGTGATTGATGACGGGAGCAGGCAAGCGCGTAGCAGCGAACTTAGAACTTGCGTTGCTGGCGCCGGGTGTGGGTTGATCGGTATACTCCCAAGTGCTGCCGCCATTGTTGGTGCGAGCGTAGGACGTTCGCGTGATGGCTGGCGGATAGCTCATTTGCGAGAGAATAGTGCCAGCTTCATTGGAGATAAAGAGATTGCCGCCGTCGCAGTCGAGTTTGAAGCCGATAGTCATGGGCGACCATCTTGAATAATGGTCGAACCAGAGAGCGAGGAAACCCTTGGCTGGAATCATTCCCTGCCGACTGCTCGTGAGTGGGAATTTCTTGAGCGCAGCAACATCGTCGCTGATATAGAGTCCGTCCAGAGCGACAGCCTTTTCGGTGGCGTTGTAGAGCTCAACCCATCCTCCGAAATTGAACGAAGGATCGAGGAACATGTCTACGTTGGATTGCTGTATCTCATTGATGATGACAGCGTTGGCTGACACGTTATTGGCTTCGACCGTAATGATGCAACGCGCTTGTACGTTCTCGTAGTGGTCGGAGGTGGCGGTGATGGTAGCGATGCCAGGTTTGCGTGCAGTCACGAGGCCGTCAGCATCGACACTGGCTACTGCTTCGTTACTGCTGGTGAAAACGACACCTTTGAACGTTGCATTGGAAGGGGTTATGGAGGTGGTCAGTTGTAGCTGTTCGCCCTGTGTCATCTTGGTTGAAGTCTTGTCCAAGGTGATGCGTGTGACCTTTACCTCTTGTCCATACCAGTAGAGCTGTACATTGTCGAAGGCCATCCAGTTGGCTGTAGTGTTCTCCGTACGAACACCGATAGTGAAGGCCGTCTTCGTCGTGTTAAACTCTACTGTGAAATGTTCTGGGCGACCATCTCTCGTAGCCATTTGGGTCGTTGCCTCATCCGTATCATCGTCTATGAACAGGTAGACGCCTGTGACGGGATTGTTGCGTCCGGACTGGTCGACAGCAATGGCGTCGGCCTCTAAGCGGTATCTGCCAGTTGGTATGTTTGTCAGTCGTTGCCAGATGGAGGCGTCGCCCAATCTGCCGCCTGTCCACCAGTCGTTCTTGTCGCGCCAAGCTTCGGCAAACTGCCACAAGTAAGCATCGTTGTTACTATAGGATGCCCCTTGAAAGCCATGGTTTTGGGCTGCGCCATAAGCATAGTCGTCGGTCCAACCATCAATAGTCCCGTCGAAATCAGGATTCTTGACGAATTCATTGGTGACGTCCATCCATGTCTGAGCGTTGGCCATCATCGCGATGGCTAATAATAAAGCAGTTAGAAACGAAGTCCTTTTCATTATCCTTGAGATATTAGTTAGCAACAAAAAAGCGACGTAGACTCTCGTCTACGCCGCAAAGGTACGTTATTTTTTTGAATCAAGTGTCTTTCTTACACGGAAATAATGCTATCTGACCTTATTTTCTTTGTATTCAGTCTTTAATGTTAGGCTCTTCGAGTCCGATACCCTTCTTTTTATCGACCACTTTCAGCAGCAAACCGAGCAGGAGTGCAGCCACGCCGAGGCAGGCGAGCATTACGAGCGGGGCGGTGTAGTTGAATTGTGTCGGGTCGGTCACACCGGGGTTGGTCTTGTCGAGCACTTTGCCAATGAGCAACGGGAAGAGCCATAGGCCGATGTTCTGAATCCAGAAGATGAGTGCATAGGCAGAGCCGATGACCTTGGCATCCACGAGCTTGGGCACGCTGGGCCACAGCGAAGCGGGTACGAGCGAGAACGAGGAGCCCAGCACAAGGATGGTCAAGTAGGCTACGATGATGCCTCCGATGGCATTGCCCTTGAGAGCGGGCAGGACGAAGGCAAACGTCAAGTGGCAGGCAATCAGCAGCAGGGAGCCCAGTACCAGCATCGAGGCGGCCTTACCTTTATGGTCGACATACGAGCCGAGGATAGGTGTGATGAGCACTGCCAAGAGGGGGAATACGGCGAAAATAGACTCTGCCGACTGGCGCATATAACCCATATAGCAATAGACAACGAGGGCAGCGATGGAGAGGAACAGCAGGCCATACTTACGCGAAGCTTGCTTCTGGAAGTTGCTTGCAAAGCCAGCGGCAGCCACAACAAGCATGATGACGTACTGCACGATGGTGACCGTCGAAGACGCCCAGAACGAGTCGGCAGAGGGCTCCGTGAGCGTGAGGTTGCATTGCAGCATGTTGACGGCATACTTCTGGAAGGGGAAGATGGCTGAGTAGTAGAGCACGCACAACAGCGCCACGAGCCAGAAGCCCGAGTCGCTGAGGATCTTGCCGATGTCCGATACGCGGAAGGGGTCGTCCTTCTCCTCGGCTTCGCCTGTCTGAGAATCCAACTTCTTGTCCATGAAGAAATAGACAATGAACATGATGAGGGCGATGCACATCAGCACTACGCCGAAGGCTACGGAGCGCGTCACATCGATATTGCCACCTAACTTGGCGAAGAACGGCGAGAAAATCATGCAGGTAGCTACGCCCAAGCGAGCCAGTGCCATTTCCGAGCCCATGGCCAGCGCCATCTCACGGCCCTTGAACCACTTCACGATACCACGCGAGACGGTGATGCCTGCCATCTCGCAGCCGCAGCCGAAGATCATGAAACCGCATGCCGCAAATTTAGCTGAGGCAGGCATGCCCTCGTAGAAGGGCGAGACGCCTAACTCGTCGAAGAGCGGGATGTAGTTGAGATGGTTGGTGAACCATGTTTCCAGACTGCTGCCCATGAACGATTCGCTCACAGCGTACCACTTGATGATGGCGCCCGCAAGCATCACAGCACCTGAGAGAACAGCCGTGAAGCGCACACCCATCTTGTCCAGGATGATACCTGCGAAGATGAGGAAGAACACGAATACGTTCAGGAACACCTCGGAGCCTTGCATCGTGCCGAAGGCCGTCGAGTCCCATCCGCGCGTCTCCTGCATCAAATCCTTGATAGGGGAGAGGATGTCCATGAAGATGTAGCTGCAGAACATGGCCAGCGCCAGCAGCAGCAACGCCGTCCAGCGCATACCGGCGCTGTCGCGAAGAGTTTTTTGAATTGCTTGTGTCATGTGTTTATTTTACGATTTTACGATATGCATGTTGACGATTTTGCACAATGGAGTAGCCTCTTACTTCTCGCTTTCCTTCTTGAAGAAATCGGTCATTTGCTTGAACGTCTGCTCATTGAACGTCACGGGACCATGCTGGCCGTCGGGCACGCTGATGAACGTTTCCAGACATCCTGCTTTACGCAGCGCCTCGGAGAAGTTGATGCTTTGGCAGTTGGGCACAACGTTGTCGGCATCGCCGTGCACCACGAGGAAACGCGGGCATTTCTCGTTGACGTAGGTGATAGGGCTGATGAGGGCGACCAGGTCGGGATTGTCGGCAGGTGCTCCACCGATGAGGGCAGCCTCGGGTGAGCGCTCGTCCTTCACCGTCTCGCAATTCTCCATGTGAGCCATATCGACGGGTCCGAACCAGTCGACAACGGCATCCACACGGCTGCTCCATGCGAGGTTGCCGCCTACCGAGCCTTCCAGGTCAACGGTAGTGGTGCCTACGGTGCGCTCCTTCATGCCATTGGTGACGCCTGCCAGCGACGACAGGTGTCCGCCACTGGAGTAGCCTGTGATACCGACGAACGAAGTGTCGAGCTTGTACTTGTCGGCATTGGCACGGATAAAGCGCAAAGCGGCTTTCACGTCATGAATCTGGGCGGGGAACTTAGCGTCGCCACTCGAGCGGTGGTTGATGCAAACGACAGCAAAGCCAGCATCCACCAGCGGCTTGCCAACGCTCATGAACGTCATGAGCTTCATGTTGTTGGAGTACCACGCGCTGCCGTAGATGGCTACGATTACCTTGTATTTCTCCTGCTGGGTCTGAGGGAGATAGATGTCCAAGCGATGTGCTTCGAGGTCGTCGTCGGCATAATTCACATCCTTGAACGTTGCATTGTTCTGGGGCATCTGGCCTCCCCCGTTTCCCTGAGGTTGCGCAATCGCGAATGTAGCGATGCCTAACAACAGAACTGATAATAAAAGTCCTTTCATTGTTGTCTTTTTGGCTGTTTTTTCCAAAACTGACCGCAAAGGTAACAAAGAATCGTCTACCCACCAAATTTAAGTCCCATAAAAACGCAAAAAAACAAAAAAGCGCCCTCACTTCCAGTCACATCGGGCTTGCTCAATCCTCCTTTCATGCAATGCGAATAATCAACGCTGTCAGCGCGACAGGTCGAATCGTGTCACACGTATATACGCATCAAACTGTACGTATATACGCATCAAACTACACGTATATACGCATCAAGCTGTACGTATATACGCATCGGCCAACGCGTATATATGTGTAGACCGATGCGTATATAGGTGTAGACCATTGGGTCTGTGTTAGTCTGAGACTTTAAATGGCAAAGCCTGCAAATCCTTGTCGAGCGACGAGGTGCCACAAAGAATCTGGTAGCGACCAGCACGCGGACTGAGTTCGTCGAGGGTGTCGTCGTAGTATTCGAATGCTTCGCTGTCGAGGGCTATGACGGCTTTCTTGGTCTCGCCGGGCTTGAGGCTGAGTTTCTGGAAGCCTTTGAGCGCCTTGAAGGGAGCGCCTGCATCATCGAGGGCTTTCACATAGACCTGCACCGTCTCGGTACCTTCGCAGCGCCCTGTATTCGTCACGGGAACGGTGATGGTCACCTTGCCGCTTGTCTTCATCCGTTTAGCGGACAGCTTGGCTTTGCCCACTTGGAATGTGGTGTAGCTGAGGCCGTAACCGAAGGCGAATTGGGGCTGTCCAGTGAAGTAGCGATAAGTGCGGTTCTTCATCGAATAGTCGAGGAAGTCGGGCAAATCGGCTGTCGAGCGGTAGAAGGTCACAGGCAGTTTGCCGCCAGGAGAATAGTCGCCGAAGACGACGTCGGCCAGCGCACGTGCTCCGCCCTGCCCAGGATACCAAGCCTGTAGCAAAGCGTCGTATTGTCCTTCTACACTCCCGAAAGCGATGGCTGAGCCGGAGCAGTTGACGAAGACGACGGGGCGTCCCGTCTCGTGCATAGCCCGCACCAGACGCTGCTGAACGCTGGGTAGTTCGATATCCTGCTTGTCGCCACCTTCGCCCTCCATCTGAGCGGAGATGCCACCGATGATGATGATGGCGTCGGCGGCCTTAACTTCATTAGCAAGGTCGCTGAAATCCACCAGCTTACGCTCGCAGATGTCGCCACGGAGCATCGCAAAGTTGCCGTTGCCCCGACGGTATTCGATGACGACATCGTAGGTCTGACCTTCGACAACGGGGAACGACTTATATTCCACGCGACGGCGGAAACCGCCACGACGGCCACCTGCCTGCCCCTCCTCGACTACAGCACCATTGACCTTCAGCGTGTAGCCGTTGTCGGTCGACAGCGTGTACTTCATCTCACCCGTGAAAGTGGCTGTGTACTTACCGCTGACACGTACCGACAACGAGTCGTTGTTCACGCCCTCGGCAAAGCCCCAGGCTCCGAACGTCGAGAAGTTGAGTTCCTTGTAATAACCTGTCTTGGCGGGCTCGCCGCTCAGTTCCTTGTTGTTCCAGAATTCCACGAACATGCCCTTACCTTCGTTGAAGTCCTGAAGATGAGGCACAGTCTCGTAGTCGTCGTTGCGCTCACACGCTTTGTTATAGATGATCTTGGCTCCAGGAACAGCGGCTCGGATGCCTTCGAGCAAGGAATGTTGGTGTTCTTTGGTGGGAGTGCCGCCGTAGTTGCCGTTGAGTAAGCCGATGTCGTCGGCATTCGGACCTACGACTGCCAATGTCTTGATGTTCTTTGATAGGGGCAGGATGCCTTTGTTCTCCAGCAACACCATTGACTCGCGTGCGGCTTGTGTGGCCAACACATCGTGCTCGTCGCTGCTGATGACGCTCTCTGCCATCGAAGCCCAAGGAAGTCGTTCGGCGGGGTCGAACATACCCAGTTCGAAGCGCCCCATGAGCGTGCGACGCAGGTGTTGGTCGAGGTCGCTCTCTTGGATGAGACCTTTCTCCAAACCCTCGGTGAGGCTCATGAACACCTTTCCGCACTCGAGGTCGGTGCCATTGAGCACCGCGTCTACAGAGGCCGATAGTCCGTCCTTGTGCGTCTCGTGCTGTCCGCGGTTGAAGAAGTTGTTGATGGCGTCGCAGTCAGTCACCACGAGTCCGTCGTACCCCCACTTATTACGGAGGATGTCGATGAGCAGGCGGTCGCTCGTGCAACAGGGCTTGCCCTCGAAGCGTTGGTAGGCGCACATCACTTCGCGCACATGCGCTTTCTTCACTAATGCCTTGAAGGCAGGCAAGTAGGTCTCCCACAGGTCGCGATTCGTGGGCTCGACATTCATCGAATGGCGCAGGGGCTCGGGACCGCTGTGGACCGCATAATGCTTGGCGCAGGCGTGCGTCTTCACGTATTGTGGGTCGTTGCCTTGCATACCCAGCACAGTCTGCACGCCCAGCACGGCACTCAGGTAGGGATCTTCGCCACAGGTCTCCTGCCCACGTCCCCAGCGTGGATCGCGAAAGATGTTCACGTTCGGACACCAGAACGATAGCTCAGGATTGCCCGGATAGTAGACCTCGCCCATGCCAACGTGCTTCACGCTGTGATCAGAGCGATTCCAGTTGGCACGTGCTTCGTCGCTCACTTGCGAGAACACATCAAACACCAGCTTTTCGCTGAAGGCAGCCGCCATACCGATAGGCTGAGGATAGACGGTGTAGCCGCCTTGACGCACGCCGTGACATGCCTCGCTCCACCAGTTGTAGGACGGTATGCCGAGTCGCTCAATGGAGATGCTCTTGTTCATCATAAGACCCACCTTCTCCTCGGGCGTGAGCATGCTCAGGAGACTCTCCACGCGTTCTGCGCGCGGTACATTGGGGTCTTGCCATTTATACTTCTCTTGCGCAGAAGCGCTCGCTGCGGTAAGGGCGATGGTCAGTGCCACCAACATTTGCCTTTTCATGATTGGGCTGAGTGTTTTAAAGTGTTTGGAGTTGTGTGAGAGAATATGGAAACCTTACTTCAGCCAGCGTGCGAGCCAGCCAAAGTAAGTGCGCTGCCAGAGAACGCCGTTCTGGGGATGAAGCACCCAGTGGTTCTCGTCGGGGTAGAGGAGCAGTTCGGCTTCGATGCCACGCATGCGAGCAGCATTGAAAGCGCTCATGCCCTGTGTGGCGTTGATACGGTAGTCCTTCTCGCCATGAATGCAGAGGATGGGAGTATCCCATTGGTCGACGAAGAGATGGGGAGAGTTCTTATACGTCTTGTCGGCGTTAGCTGTGCGATCTTTGTTCCAGAAAGCATCGTCGTATTCCCAATTCGAGAACCAGTTCTCTTCGGTCTCGGTGTACATAGCTTCGAGGTTGAAGGCACCATCGTGCGAGATGAAGCACTTGAAGCGCTTGTCGTGGTGGCCGGCGAGGTAATAGACGCTGAAGCCTCCGAACGAAGCTCCGACAGCACCCATGCGGTCGCGGTCAACGAAAGGCAAGTTGTCGCAGGCATCGTCGATGGCAGAGAGGTAGTCCTTCATGCATTGGCCTGTCCAGTCGCCAGAGATTTCCTCGAGCCACTCCTGTCCGAAGCCGGGAAGGCCGCGACGGTTGGGGGCGATGACGACATAGCCCTGCGAAGCCATGATGTAAAAGTTCCAACGATAGCTCCAGAACTGCGAGACGGGCGACTGAGGACCACCTTCGCAGAAGAGCAGGGTGGGGTATTTCTTCGACGGGTCGAAGTGAGGGGGCTTGATGACCCAGTAGAGGAGTTGCTGGCCATCGGTGGTGGGGCACCAACGGGGCTCGGAGGAGCCTGGAGCCAGTTGCGAGAGGATGTGCTCGTTCTCGTGAGTGAGTTGGGTAATCTTTAGGCCCTCTCCTTGCTCCCCTATGGGGAGAGCCTCACTGTCGTTCGTGAGCTGCACGCCAGCATAAGTGTTGTCTATGCTGACGAGATAGAGGTCGGCGGGATGGAAGAAGTCGTGGCGCTCCATAAGGAGGCGGGTGGAGGAACCCTCGGCTGACGCCGAAGGCAAGGTGGCAAGGGCGCCCCAGTCGGCTTGCTCATTGGTAAGCTGTGCGACATTGCCTTCGAGGTCGGTGCGATAGAGGTTGACGGTGGCATGCCATACACCTATATAATATAAGGTGTGGCTGTCGGCAGCCCATACGAAGTCATCGACATTGGAGTCGAAGGATTCGGTGACGTAACGCTTCTCGCCACTCTGGAGGTCACAGATGCAGAGACGTTGACGGTCAGCCTCGTAGCCGTTGCGCTCCATTGAGAGCCAAGCCACGTAGCGGCCATCGGGCGAGAAACTGGGATTCTGGTCGTAGCCTGGATTGTTAGCCAGGTTTGCTTCGGCATTCACCTCCTGATATTTCATCGTCTTGGACGGTTCAATCTGCGGCTCTTGATAATCTACAGGCTTGCAGAGGTTCTTGGCTTCGTGAGTCTCGACGTCGAAGAGGAAGATGTCGGAGTCGGTGGAGATGCTCATGGCGAGGCCGGTCTTGGTGCGGCAGGTGTAGGCAATGGTCTTGGAGTCGGGGCTCCATGCGAGCTGTTCAATGCCTCCGAAGGGTTCCATGGGGCACTCGAAGGGCTGGCCCTCGAGGATGTCGAACTCTTCGCCGCTCTCAAGATCGAGGACGAAGGGGTGCGGTATGCTCTCCACATAATGGTCCCAATGGCGATACATCACGTCTGTGATGACGCGGCCTGTGCTCTTGGGAAGGTCGGCAGGACGTTCCTGGATGATGTCGTGGAAGGGAATGGACTTGATGAGGATGACTTTCTTCTGATCGGGCGAGAAGAGGAAACCCTCGACAGCGCCATCGGTCTTGGTGAGCTGCTTGCGTGCCTTGCCTTTGGCGTTCATCGTCCAAACCTCGCCCTTGCTGGCGAAGGCGATGCAGTCGTCGGAGAGCCAGGCGGGGGAGGAACCGAGGCCGAGGAGGGTAGGAGTACCCTCGTCTGATGGCGAGGACACAGTGGCCGATTGGGATGAGGATGGAGCAGAGGAGTCAGAGGCAGGAAGGTCTTGGACGTAGAGGAGGGTGTTGCTGCGGTCCTCTTCGACGCTGTAGTAGGTGACTTGGTAGGCTACTTGCTTGCCATCGGGTGAGACGGCATAGCTGCCGATGCGTCCCATTGCCCAAAGGGCTTCAGGGGTAAGCGTGTCGGATGCGAGGGCGATGTCATTGCGGCCGATGATGTTGTCATCGGTGCCCTCTGTACATGAGGTGAGAGGGGCGACAGTGGCCAAGAGGGCAGAGGCGGAGAGGATTTTCAAGGCTGCTTTCATTGTTGGAGGGGGGAGGAGGGAGGCTCGGCGACTAAATCGCCGAGCGCTATTGGAAAAAGGTTATTTCTTTTGTTGGAGGCGTTGCTGCTCCTCGGCCATCTTCTGGAGAGCTTCGAGACGAGCGGCCATGCCGGATTGTTTCTTGGGATTGTTGGCATTGCGTGCCTTGTAGGCTTCCATCTGAGCCAGGAGTTTATCATCCTTAGTGGTCTTGCGAAGGTACCACATGATGAGGATGCTGGTGAGGCCAGAGAGGAAATAGTAGTAGTTGAGGCCTGAGCTGTAGGTGTTGAACATGAAGAAGAACATGATGGGCATGAGGTACATCATCCAGCGCATCATCTTC
>CADCOX010000329.1 GCA_902803195.1 uncultured Bacteroidales bacterium | reverse complement strand
ACTGCACACCCGTGGGAGAGTAGGTAGCCGCCACTTTTGCTGAGAGAGCCCCGACGTCCGCAAGGATGCCGGGGCTTCTTCATGGGGGGGGAGCGGAGTGGAGGGGAGGAGAAGAGAGGGGGGGAGAGAGACGGTGAGAGAGAGGGGGCCGGTGGCGTTGTTTCGAGATGTCGATATTTCGATATGTCGGTATCTCGATATTTCGACATTCCGACAATCCGAAAAGTCGTTATCTTGATAATCCGTTATTGTTGAGATCCTGAATTGAAGTGTAACGGTTTGGGCTTTTGATGGTAGAATGTATAGAAACAAGAAGGCGAGTCCTGAACGGAACTCGCCTTTACCCTTTAGAGGTAATAATCCTCATTTACTTGGCCTGGCCACCAGAGTGCTGCTCGATGGGCTCGTCGTCATCAGTGCAGGATGTTGTCATCATGCAGACGCTAGCCAGAGCGACGATCATGGTGAGGGAGAAAAGAAACTTTTTCATTTTGCAAAATGTTTAAGTTAAATAATAAGGGTTGTTTTTGATTTCGTTGTTATGACCTTATTCGAAGGTATCGTTTAGTAATCTTTGTACATACTCTTGAATGAAAGCTGGCTCCCAATAGTGAGCAGCTCTGTTCTGATCGGGCTGTGTGAAATAGGAAAGTCCCAAGTTCTCGAGTGTGTACTTGTAGTAGGAACTCATGGAATACTCGAGTGAGTAGTATTCAGGCAATCTCAGTCTGACGAAATGGGTTCGTCTTTGTCGTTTTGCTCCCACAGGGATGGCGAAATGGAAACCGGCATTGTTTTCTCCGCCAGTGTGGATGCCATAGACACCAATGGCATATTCGCCAAAATGGCGTGTCACATCGAGTCGTGCGCCATAGTCACCATAGGGGAATCGGCCTCCTTGCAGTTCCAGTTGCAGCCGTGTATGAGGTTCGTAGTAGTCGGCCTTGGCCATCACATCAGTCTGTTTCCACGCTCCAAAATGGAATCCTCCTTTATGGACATAAGCTTCGCCTGTCTGACCTGCTTCAAGCATGAGGTCAAGCCCTGGAAGCGCGTGGAAAGTGAGCCTTGCTTGTACGCCTACTCGTTCCATGTGAAAGAAACCTGCTGCCGCCGAGAGTTGCCATCGTTTGGTCGAGAAGAACTGTTGACTTAGGTTGGTGGAACCCATCTGAATGTAGTGCTTCGGGTCACCTTTTGGAAGGCGGTATAAGATGGGGAAGATGGGTTGGATGGTGATTCGTCCTCCTTTCCAAGGGGTGACGGCTATTGCAGGTGCGATGCGCACGGTGTAGTCGAAGAGGTGGTCGAGCTTGTTGTTAACAAGGGTCACCATGGGGAACACGGTTATGTCTATTTTCCCTGTCGAGCTGGCAAGTGAGGCTTCGTCGCGAAGCAACTGCCGTGCCTGTTGCATCTCTCGATCCACGGTCACGTCCCATATACCTTCACGCTTGGAGGCGTGGACAATAACCTGTGGTATTTTGTAGTCAGTAAGGAGAATCTCGAAATGTTGAATCTCGGCGTTCTCTTGTGAGGTCAATTGTATCGCCTTGGCTGCTCCCCGAAAGGAACCCCTGTGAGCATGGTCCTCGATGGAGGCAAACAGGGTGTCGGCTTTCAGTTTTACACGTATGTCCTCAAAACCTTCTTCCTTCAGCGCTTGAGCGACGAGTACCTCATCAGGACTTTGCGCCCAAAGCACACAGGAGACGAGTGAACAAGCGATAGCCAAAATGGCTCTCAATGGTATATGCGACAGTTTCAACTCGTTCAAAGGCTTATGTCTACAATTATTTGCGCAAAGGTACATCTTTTACGTCAAAGAAGTTCTTTTTTTGTTTTTTTTTAACGTTAAAGGGGCAAAAAAACGCTGTTAATAGTGCTTTCGAGTGGTTATTAAAGTTGTAAGAGTTGTTTAACTAATGGCAGAACCGTCTTTTTGAGTACGGCGTCGTTGAGATAGTGCTCGCCGTCGAATAGCGAGAAGTGGTTGTTTCCGTAAGCTTTCTTGAATTGAGGTTGACAGTTTACGCGTCGGTCGTGATCGCCGAAGAGTCCGTAGACAAGCTCGCGGTCATCGGCAGTGATACCTTCGAAGCTATGCTTCTCAACCTCTCTGAACTGAGTAATCATTTCTTTATCAACCTTGAAATCCTTAGCTCCGTCCTGCCGAGGGTTGCGGAAAGGCTTGCGGCCCATGCCGCCGAAGGTAAGGAGGCGCGCCATACAGAAAGAGGGATTGACAAGGATACGCAAGTGGCCGCGGAGTTGTTCGGCATACATGGCGCCCATGGAGGTGGCCACGATAAGGTCGGGCTGTAACGTCTCAACTTGTTGACGCAGGAAGGTCATCGCTTCGACAGGCATGACAGGGAGATCAGGCGCAATGACCTGAACGCCCTGCTCGTAGAGTGCATTGCGCATGCTGGTAGCTGTTCCACTGGCGCCACTTCCGGCAAAGCCGTGTAGATAGAGAATCGTTTTCATATTGAAGGGTAGAGCAACGAATTAGTTGATGCTCTGGAACGTGCAGAATTGAAGGAACGCTATCGAAAGGGACCAGTCGAATAAGCGTTATGAGATGCTTGATATAGAGATGAATAGCGAGATTAATGCAATGTGAGTTTGATGGTCACGTCGTCGTCATCGGTCTTGGCTCGGGCGACATAGATGCCGTGGGGGAGTCGTGTGATGTTGACGGGTGAATTGGCCTGGATGCGCGTTGTCATCATGAGTTGTCCAGAGGGTGTGAAGATATCGAGTCGAGCTGCGTCGGCACCTTGCATCATAATGTTGGAACCATCGAAGGAGAGTGCGAGGTCGGAAGTTGTTGTGCGCTCGATATGGTCGACAATTGGTTTCGTGTGAGGCTCGTTCCATGCCAGGGCGTGAGTGGTAAGGACATTGGTGGCTCCGATGGTGGGGCGCTCCATCACATAGAGTTGTGTGCCGCCGTCGGGGTAGAGGCCAACGGTTTGGAATCCATCGTGACGGCAGTAGGTAAGCGTATCGGCCCAACTCTTGTCGGCAGCCGTGAGCAGAATGAGGCTGTTGTCCTCATTGTTGAGCTTGAAGTCGGCGTGCAGTTGGTTGATGCCTTCAGTCTTGTCTGCCCAGATGACGAGATGCCCATGAGCGGGAATGACGGTGTTGGCCTCGCTATCGCCAGCGGTAATCTGCCACTTCTCGGGCTGATCGAGGTGGTCGGACAGGAACATACCTTCGACGTCGATTTCCTCGTCGGT
>CADCOX010000328.1 GCA_902803195.1 uncultured Bacteroidales bacterium | reverse complement strand
GCCAACGCCGACCGCACGGGCCTCGAACCCATCTACATCTCATGCCCAGAGTGTCAGGTGCTCGACAACGAGCGTCACCCCGATGCCAAGCTCGGCAAGGACAACAACCGTCAGGCCGGTTCGCTCTACGACATGATTCCCGCAAAACCCCAGAATGCCAAGCCCGCAGGGCAATGGAACAAAATCCGTATCCGCGTGCAGAACGGCACTGTAACCCATTTCCAGAATGGCGTGCAGGTGCTGCAGTACAAACTCTGGACGCCCGAATGGACCGCCCTGCTGCAGGACAGTAAGTTCAGCGAGAAAGCATGGCCCGTAGCCTTCGACCTCCTGAACAACTGCGGTGGCGCCGATCGCAAAGGTTTCATCGGCATGCAGGACCATGGCGATGATGTTTGGTATAGGAATATTAAAGTAAAGGAATTATAAGAAGACCCATCCCCAACCCCTCCCGTCAGGAGGGGATGGGCCTGCGGAGAGTTTTTAAATTAACCATTAAAACAATGACCCTATAGCTCCCACTGCGTGCTAACTGCCACCCTCCCTAACAGGATGGGTAAGGGGGCGGGTATTTAATTATGAAAAAAGGAATTATTTGGTTCATCATTGGCGCAGTTGTCGGCTTCGGTGCCAAATGGCTGATGGATCGTGGCTGCTGCGGCAGCACCTGCGAAGCCCCTGAGACGAAAGCTGCAGAGAGCCTTGTGGCTATGGTGGCCGACGGCCCCAATATCGATATCACAGCACTTCCCGTTGACGAGGAGGGCTTCACAGTTCTCTTCGACGGACAGACCCTAAACGGCTGGCGCGGCTATGGCATGGATGTGCCGCCCACAAGCTGGGAAGTCGCCGACGGCGCCATTCATCTGAAAGGATCTGGCACCGGTGAGGCTCAGGCAGAGGGGGGCGGCGACCTCATATTCGCCCACAAATTCCAGAACTTTGAACTCCAGTTGGAGTACAAAATCTCCGAGGGCGGCAACAGCGGTATCTTCTACCTCGCACAAGAAGTCAAGGATGCCGAGGGCAAGGAATACCTCCCCATCTGGCAATCCTGCTCCGAGTATCAGGTTCTCGACAACGCCAAGCACCCCGACGCTCAGCTCGGCATCGACGGCAACCGTCAAGCCGCTTCACTCTACGACATGATTCCTGCTAAGCCCCAAAACGCCAAACCTGCTGGCGAATGGAATCAGGCTAAGATTATGGTCTACAAAGGTACGGTCGTGCATGGACAAAACGGCACGAACGTACTTGAATATCACCTCTGGACACCCAAATGGACCGAGATGCTGCAGGCCAGCAAGTTCGCCGAAGGTGGCGAGTTCCCCTATGCCTTCAACCTTCTGAACAACATTGGCGGTGAGAACCACGAAGGCTATATCGGCCTGCAGGACCATGGCGACGATGTCTGGTATCGTAACATTCGTATCAAATTGATGGAATAATATGAAAAAAGCTATGATCATACTGGCAGCACTCCTTTTGGTGCTGCCCGTTTCGGCCAAACCGAAAAAGGAAATGGCTCTTCAGCTTTACAGCATCCGCGAAGTCATTGGTTCTCCCGAGAAGTACGCAAAGAACCATGTCGAGGTATTCAAGAAGCTGCATGACTGGGGCTACACCGCTGTCGAGGCAGCCAGCTACGATCAGGGCCGCGGTACCTTCTATAGTGTCTCGCCCCAGCAGTTCCGCGCAGACTGCGAAGCAGCAGGACTTGAGTGCCTGAGCAGTCACGCTACACGTGGACTTGACGAGAACGAATTGAAGAACCACGATTTCACCGAAGCCCTCAAGTGGTGGGACAAAGCGATAGCCGACCACAAAGCAGCTGGCATGAGCTATATCGTAACTCCGGGTTGGGGAGTGCCAAAGACACTCGCCGACGCTCAGACCCTTTGCGACTACACCAACGCCATCGGTCGCAAATGTGCCGCTGCGGGCCTCAAGTACGGTTACCACACCCATTCTCACGAGTACCAGAAAGTGGAAGGGGTTCGTTGGATTGACTTCATGATGGAGCACACCGACGCTGATGTTTTCTTCTGGCAGATGGACACCTACTGGTGCGTAATGGGACAACAATCACCCGTACAGTACTTCAAGAAATACCCTGGACGCTTCAGCATGCTACACATCAAGGACCTCTATGAGCTGGGCGCAAGCGGCATGTTGGGTTTCGAAGCCATCTATGATGCCGCCGATACAGCTGGGCTTGAGTACTATGTCGTGGAGATGGAAGGCACCGACGGCACTATCGACATCATGGAAGGCGTGCGTCGCTGCGCAGAGTACCTCAACAAGTCGAAGTTTGTACGCAAGAGCTATCGCAAGTAAAAGGGACTCCACCTGATTCAAAAAAGGGACTACGCCAAACTAATGGCATAGTCCCTTTTTGATTTGAGCAAAGCCACTGCTACCACCTATGGTCAAGAGCTCGCTCTCAAAAGCGTGACGGTTGATTGAATCTCTCCTTCGACAGCATCGGAAGTGGTGACAGAGACTTGACAAACACCCTCAACCCATTCAGCTGTAAGCGGATTGCGGATATGGCGTCGGTCAATCGTGGCATTTCCAGAAGTTGTGAGTACATAGCCCGATGGGATGTCAGACGGATTACGACCTAAGGATAAAATTGAACTGTTGCCGAGGTTGACGAGAGCATCACAAAGCCCTAGTTCTAAGAGTAATGTACGCACGCGTTCGAGTGCAAAGCCTTTGAGGACGCCCGATAAATCAAGGATAATACCTTCACGATGGAGACATAGCCAACCACCAACTGCCTCCTCATTGCGCCTCGCGATTTTGTCGTAGGGAATTGTCCCCATCAGTTCTACCGCGTCCATAAGACCCGGCTCAAAGCAAGGCGAATTGACCGTAATATCGAAGAGTCCGCCTGTCTCCCGATGGGCTCGTTGACAACGCTCCAACAAACCAAAGAGTTCCAAACTGAGCGGTATCGGTTGGCCCAGCATTTGTGTAGCGGCCTGAACGGCTCGTGACAGTTCGCTCTTAGGATCGAAACGATTGCCCATGGCTGCCACCTGCTCCAAACAGAGGCGCACCTTCTCTTCTATCCGCTCAAAGCCCTCTTCATCCAAGGTTGCGAGCAGCAACAGATCTACCCGAGTATGCAAGGCTTCAAACCAAGCATAGTAGCGATGCCGAGAGGTCGAGGAGTAGAAGAGATGAGGCAAAGGAGGAACGAGTTAAGTACAAGTTGAGTCATTGACGCTGACCGCGCTGGCGATTGCCTCTCTGACCATTACCACGCTGACCAAAGCCACGCCCTTGGAAGCGCTGCATCTGCTCATCACTGATTTCACGGATCTTGATGTTCTTGAACCAAACCTCATCGCCATGATCTTGCAACAGGATATAGCCCTCGGCTGAATTGCCGAAATTAGGCCAGTCACGATACTTGCTGTAAGCTACGAGGGCATTCCATTCTTGGTCATCGCGATTGTACTCCAACAGTTTCTCCCCATTGAGCCAGTGTTCGACATGGCGGCCACGAACGATGACCATAGCCGTATTGAACTCGTTGATATTGAAAGGTTTCTTCTCGGGAGCGGGAATAAGGTCGTAGAGCGAACCGAGTTTACGATTACCCTTCACACCGAGTTTAGCATCGGGGTGGCGCTCGTCATCAAGGATCTGAAATTCGCAACCGATAGCTGAACCCTCGCCTTTGTTCAGAGTCGGATCAACGAAATACTTGATACCACTATTAGCGCCCTTCGTAATCTTGAAATCCACAGTGAGAACAAAATTCTTATACGTGCGCGTCGTAACGATGTCGCCTCCGTTTGTGCTCTCACCACCATTGCCTTTCAGCACCTTCAGGATGCCGTTCTCGACAACCCATCCTTTCTCAGGGAAAGCATCAAGCTTAGCTCCGCGCCAACCTTCGGTGGTTTTGCCATCCCACAGCAGTTTCCAACCCTCTGCCTGCTCGCGTGCGGAGAGGGTGTTGTCGATAGCATTCACCTGAGGAGTACGACGATCCTCGGGTGTAGCATAACGGGCAACATCCGTTGTGCAAATGCGGATATTGCGCCAAGCTACGGTCTTGCCTTCTTTAGAAGCATCATTACCAATACTGTGCACCTGCAAAGCGATGAAACCTTTGAGGTCTGCATCGTCGATGAGGTCTGCACAAGCAATTCCATTCACCCACGTTCGGATATTGGTGCCGATGGCCTCTATGCGGGCACGGTTCCATTCATTGTTCTTGAAAGCGTTCTGCGCAGCAGAATTCTTGGTCATCGGATAGAGCCAACCACGGCGTGCTTCGTCGTAGATACCTCCAGACCAAGCACGTGTAGAGGGGTCTATCTCAAACTGATAGCCGTGAACGCGACCATTCTGATAACTCTTCATGCTGGTGCTACGGAGCTGTACACCAGAGTTTAGGCTATCGTCGACACGGAACTCGAACTCAAGGATGAAATCGCTGTAGTCCTTCTTCGTACAAAGGAAGGAGTTCTCGGTGCTCAACTTCGTGTAACCCACTATGGTCCCATTCTCAACTTTGTATTCAGCCTTGCCACCACGCTGAGTCCAACCACTGAGACTCTTGCCGTTAAAAAGAGGCGACCATGACTGCGCTGATAGGCTAATCACCTGGAAAACAGAAAGTCCTATTGCAAATAATAACTTATACGTAGTTTTCATTTTGTTTATATGTTTAGTTGTCGATTCTACTTAAGTAATCACTC
>CADCOX010000327.1 GCA_902803195.1 uncultured Bacteroidales bacterium | reverse complement strand
GCGCAGGCGTATCATCTGCTCGATGGCATCGTAGACAGGTTCGCCCTTCTGGCCGAACTGCCAGATCTCGCGCGGCGCATCGGCTCCATGACTGCGGAAGACGGGGCAGAAGAGGCCGTACTGCATCCAACGGACGTAGAGCTCCTGAAACTGAGGATTGCGCGGAGCCGAGCCGCCGCCCCTTGTGTTGTAGGAGCCGCAGAAGAAGCCGCCGATGTCGGTGTTGAAGTTGGGACAGCCTGTGATGGAATAACTCAGTCCTGCAGGCACCTGCTTGCGGAGCATATCCCACGACGAGGCGACGTCGCCGCTCCATAGGCCTGAACCGTAGTGCTGCTGTCCGGCAAAAGCCGAGCGCGTCATGATGAAGACGCGTTTCTGTTCCGACTCCTTGCGCTGTGCCTCGTAGACGCCGCGTACCGTAGCCAGCGGGAAGGCATTGCGCAGAGAACGCCATGTGCCGCCGTGGTCGCCTGCATGATGGTCGTAGTGGCTATCCTTCGCATCAAAGAAATCGGGGTCGGTAGAATCCATCCACCATGCATCGGTGCCCTTGTCGAAGAGCGTCTTCAAGTTCTCCCAATAGATATTGCGTGCCGCCTGTGAGAAAGCATCGTAGACACGCACGCCCGAGGGGTAGTCCCTACGCGGCGGCCAGAAGGTCAGTCCGCTCTGCGGCCAGGTGTCGAAGTCGAAGAGCAGGTCGTGCTGGCTCAGCTGGCGGTAGGCCTTGGTCATAGGGCCGAAGCTGGCCCATATACTAATCATGAAGTGTGCATTCTTCTGGTGCACCTGTTCAATCATCTGTTGGCCGTTGGCATATTCTTCCGACAGGAAGTCCATAGCGTTCCAAAGGTAGTTGGAACCCCAGTACTGCCAGTCCTGGATAATGCCGTCGAGAGGCACTTTCAACTCACGGTACTTGTCGACCACGGAGAGCAGTTCGCGGGCACTCTTGTAGCGCTCCTTGCACTGCCAATAGCCATAGGTCCAGAGTGGGAACATGGGGACGTCGCCCGTGAGGTGACGCATCTGGGCGATGACGCCGTCGACCGAGCCGCCATACATGAAATAGTAGTCTACGCAATGACCTACCTCCGACGAGAAGGACATGCCCTTGACGGCATCGTCGTCGAACTGCGTACGCGAATAGTTATCCCAATAGATGCCCCACCCCTTGATGCTCTGGAGAACGTTCTGGAAGTCCTCGAGGTTGGACTGCTCCATAAGCTTATGTTCGCCGCGACGGTTCATCTTCCCATTCTGGAAGGTACCTAAGCCATAAATGGCCTCGTCCTTGTCGAGGAGGAAGGTCTGGGCCACGCGGAAAGCCCCGGCATCAGGCCCTTCGGTGCGCGGCTCGAACGTAGAAGCGCCTTTCTCGCGCAAGAGCGTACGTCCCTTAGCACGGAAGGTGACGGCACCCGTGCGGGCATCGACAGTGACGGTGAGCGCATCGCTGCTGATGTTGCTCCCTTGCTGACGGACGTTGACCTCGCCGGGCTTAGCGATGACAACGAGGCCCTCTTTAGCATAGTCATGACCCACGGGTGTCTTGACAATATGCACGATGGTGGGCGTGAAGAACTCAACGGTTACTCGCTGGCCCGCAGCCTGCATCTCAACAGGGCGGCCGTACATCGTCGTCGCTGCAAATGACAGCAGAGCGACCATTACGAAGATAGACTTTTTCATAGAGCAAAAAGGATGAAAGATTGTTTTCTGCGGGCAAAGATAATAAAAAATCGGCAATCAACGCACTTTTGACGATGAAATCGCTATTTTTTGTCCTCGAACGACATAAACGCCAGGGGTCGTAGGGGTGGCGACGCGCTTGCCTGAAAGGTCGTAGGCGGGCGCGTCCTCGCTACTGAATCGTGAAGCATCCTGCGATGCGGACGGGTCAGCGATGCCGTCGGTCTCGAGGCATTGGATGCGCAGATAGTCGATGTCGGGCATCCAACCCGTGGGATTACTGAGACGGATGGCATTCATGCCCGGTTGGAGCTGCACGGTGACAGAACGCGTGCTGATGCGGTCCCAACCGCCAGAGTTGAGCGATGAGAGCGTCTGGATGCGTTCGCCATTGACACTGAGTTGAGCCGAGCGAGCTTCGCCACTGATGTAAGCGAAGGTGAGACGATAGCGACCACCACTGGCGCTGTAGACGTTCGGCCATTCGATGTAGTTGTCGTCGCTTCGGCCTAACCAACCGACCTTGCAACCGCCCGAGCAGTTGCTGGCACCATCGTCGTAGATGCCGCTGGGCAGCGACTGGTTGTTGACGAGTTCCTGATAGTTGCCGATGAGAGCTGTCTCGGCCTCGTAGAGCGTGCGTTCG
>CADCOX010000326.1 GCA_902803195.1 uncultured Bacteroidales bacterium | reverse complement strand
CCCTTGAGCGCCCTGAGCTTGTGGCCTCCCCAGACGAGTTCGTGGAGGTTTGCTTGGAAGAGAAGTGGATACATACAATGGCATTTAAGTTTGCGGTGGCAAAGTTACACTGAAAAGCGCAAACAAACGACTACTTTCTTGTCAAAAAATGACACTTTTTTGGCAAAACAAGTGGACGAAGCACTACTTGTCTTCTTTCTCCTTTGCGGCATTGATCTGACTAAGGAACTCAGCACGCACGGCAGGGTCGTCGAAGGCTCCGATGTGGTGCATGGTAATGGTGTCGGCATTCTGTTTGGCGACGCCTCGCATCTGCATGCAGAGGTGGCGTGCCTCGACAACGACCATCACGCCAAGAGGGTTGAGGGCTTCTTGGATGCATTCGGCTATCTGTTCGGTCATACGCTCCTGAACTTGTAGGCGATGGCTGAACGTGTTGACAATGCGTGCGAACTTGGAGAGGCCCGTAATCTGACCGTTGGGGATGTAAGCCACGTGGACATGCCCGAAGAAGGGGAGAAGATGGTGCTCACAGAGCGAGTAGAACTCGATGTCCTTGACGACAACCATATTGTGGTAGGTCTCACTGAAGAGGGCCGAGCGCAGGATGGCAACGGGGTCTTCGGCATAACCACGCGTAAGTTCGAGCCAGGCGCGTGCCACACGCACGGGTGTCTTGAGCAGTCCTTCACGTTCAGGGTCTTCGCCAAGGAGAGGTAGGATTTGGGTGTAGAGTGCTGCAAGCGCGTCTTGGCGTTGTTGCAGTTGTTGTTGCAGCAGGTCCATGGTTTTAGTAAGTGGCAATGATTTTACTCTTGACGATGGAGGCTTCGCGGAAGGCTCCAGTCTGGCGCATGCGGCTGAGCATGCTTGCAGCCTCCTCGCGTGTCTTGAAGTCGCCGACACGGCAGATCCATCGTGGACTGATGAAATTGGTATAGATGGAGATGTCGTCGAAATAGTTGCGTACGACGCCAGCCATACGATAGGCCTCGGCTTTGGACTGGCGATTGTTGCCTCCTGCATAGACCTGAATGCGGAAACCATTCATGCGCACGCGCCGTCCGGTGTTGAAGACGATGGTGGAGTCCAAGCTCTCCTGCACCAGAGAATCGGCCGATGCGAGGAGACTGCTGTAGCTGCGTTGCGTGGGAACAGGAGGTAACATGTTCTTGCGCCCTGGCGCGTAGCTGACGAGGCCGTTGACGAGCGCGTTAATCTCAGCATCTTGATGGAGCGTCACCGTTCCCTCGCCCGCACGATAGCGGGTGAGGTAATCGGTGAAGGTCTCCTGTGCGCTCAGCGTACTGAACGCAACTGTCAAGCAACAAATAAGAAATAATAAATAAGTGGCTGACGTGGAGCCGCTGTTGAAGTGCTTTCTCATCATTGTCATTTATTATTCGTTATCTGTTATTCATTGACAGGTGATCGTTGAAAGGGTTTATTTCCAAGCATCGATAATGCCGCAGAAATCGGCACACTTGAGGGCAGCGCCACCGATGAGGCCGCCGTCGACGTCGGGCTTGGAGAAGATCTCGCGTGCGTTGCTGGGCTTGCAGCTGCCGCCATAGAGGATGCTGACGTTCTCGGCAGCAGCCTCGCCGAAGCGACCTGCGATGACGCCACGGATGAAGGCGTGCATATCCTCTGCCTGTTCGGCGGTAGCGGTCTTGCCGGTTCCGATGGCCCACACGGGTTCGTAAGCGAGGATGATGTTGGCGAACTGCTCCTCGGTGAGGTCGAAGAGACTGTCGGCGAGCTGTGCGCCTACGATTTCGTTCTGCTTGCCAGCCTCACGCTCCTCGAGTACTTCGCCGATGCAGAAGATGACCTTCAGACCATTGGCCAGAGCGAGGTTGACTTTCTCTTTGAGGATTTCGGCGGTCTCACCATAGTAGGCGCGACGCTCGCTGTGACCGAGGATGACGTACTGAGCGCCTGTGCTCTTAACCTGGGCGGCACTCACTTCGCCCGTGAAGGCTCCTTTCTCCTTGTCGGCGCAGTTCTCAGCGCCCAGACCGATGACGGTGCCAGCGACAACGTCGGCCACCTTAGCCAGGTGGATGAAAGGAGTGCAGATGACGACATCGCAGTTGGGCTTCTCGGCTGCGAGAGCTTCTTTGAGTTCGGTGGCCAGAGCAAGGCCTTCTTGCAGGTTGAGGTTCATTTTCCAGTTGCCTGCTACGATTTTCTTTCTCATAGTTGATTTTTATTATGGGTTTGTTGCAGAATTGAATGATGGCGGCACCTCGAAAGGGTTAGGAACCGCTATTTGGCTGCAAAGATAGTGCTTTTTAGGACGCGGAGGTTCAAAAGATGCAAGTTTTTTGCTTTTTAGGTTGTTATTCTTCTGAAGGAGACGCATCTGGAGCCGTCTCTACTTGTTTTTTATGTCTTCTTCGCCACCAACGGATGCTGGCTACAGCTCGGTCGAGGAAGGTGATGGTCAAAAGGGGTAGGAGATACCAGAGGAGGAGTCTGAGCAAAAGTCGTTGATGGCTCGCGGGTTGGGGATGAGCAAGGGCGAGGGTGTGGAGTGGTGCAGTGAGTTCTTCTTTAGTAGGCAGCAAGCGATGGCTCCATTTGGCCACGATGGTGCCGTCGTGGAGAAGCAGAACGGCGGGGTTGTTGCGAGCCATGGTCTTGAGCGTCAATTCATCAACAAAGTTGAACGTGTACTCAGCGCCCGTGAGGTCCTGCCAACGATGGATGGCTGTTTCGTCGGAAGCGGTTAGGCAATCGAATCGATAGCCGAAGCGTTGGGCGTAGTCGTAGAGGTAGTTGATATCCTCAAGGTTGCTGTCGTCGGCCGTCTCGAGATACGGCGCTACGAGAAGAAACGAGTAGGACGTGTCGGCCAACAACTCATCGGTCGATAGCTGTCCGTCAATCTCAAAGTCGAGGATCTCGGGCTGTTGCTCGGGGTCTTCGGGCCATTCCATGGCGGTAGGGATGTGCTGCCCGATGTGGAAGGGGCGGAAGTCAATGACTGGTTCGGCGTATATACAAAGTAACGCTAAGAAGAGAGCGTAGGCAATGCTATAGAGGGAGATGATCCATTGTGTGCTCTCTGAGATGACGCGCGTCAGCAGATTACCGCGCCAGAAGATAATAATGGCGCAGGCGAGAAGGAAGATATTCTTCCAGAAGGTCTGCCAGTTGGTGAGTTTGATGGCATCGCCAAAGCAACCGCAGTCGGCAACGGCATTGGTTGCGGCCAGCCACAGCGTCAGCGGCGTGTAGAAGAGCATGAACAGCAGGATGGTGGTCGTTGTGAGGCGTCGGCGTATGCCGAAGAAAAGGTAGATGCCAAGGCAGAACTCCAAAAGTGCCATGGCCACAGCCAAGATGAGCGGGAAAGGGGCCACAACGAAACTGCTCAAGTTGAGAGCCGCGGCGTAGTCCTCAATCTTGTACTGGGTGCCAACGGGGTCAATGAGTTTGACGAGACCTGAAAAAACGAAAGTGGCGGACACTACCAGTCGGCACGTGTTCACCACTGTCCATAGGAGTTTGTTGCTCATTAGGCTTTCAGAAAGTGAGTTTGATGAGAGCGAAGACTGCGTAGTTCATCATATCCTTGTAGTTGGCGTCGATGCCTTCACTGACGAGGGTGACACCGCCCAGTTCCTCAATCTGTTTCGTACGGAAAATCTTCTGCAGGATGATGTCGGTGTAACTGCTGACGCGCATGCCTCGCCACGCTTCATCGTAGTCGTGATTCTTGCGGAGCATGAGTTGGAGGGAATCCTCTGCGAGACGATCGTACTCGGCGATGGCTTGCTCGGCCGACATGTCGTCAGGTTTCTCAGCTATGCCATGCTCGAGTTGGATGAGTCCGATGATGGAGTAGTTGACGATGGCGATGAACTCAGGACGTATGCCTTCGCCCACGCGCGACTCGCCTTTCATCTCGAGTGAGCGTATGCGGTTGGCTTTGATGTAAAGTTGGTCGGTGAGTGAGGGAATGCGCAAGATACGCCACGCAGCTCCATAGTCGTGAAGCTTCTTGATGAAGACATCGCGACACTCGCGAAGCACGGAGCGAAACTGTTCTTCGGTGTTCATCCCTTAAGAATATTTCAGGATCTGTCCCGGACGGATCTTCGACTTGCTACGAAGTCCGTTCATGCGGCGCAGTTTGTCGACCGAGATGCCATGCTTGCGTGCAATACTGCTAAGGGTCTCGCCCTTGCGTACCTTATGGATGCGTGTGCGTGCGGCATGCTGCTCATCGCGCTGTGCCATCGCTTTAGCAGCGGCACTTTCGCTGCTGGTGTAGCGCACTTCCTCGTTGTGCTCGTCGGCAGAACCATCATGCTTACTTAATAAAGTACCGCGCCCGCGCCCGCGGAAGACGTAGAAGTCGCCCGTGACATCCTGTGCTGCGAAATCAAAAAGTTTAGCGGGATCGATATACTCGCCTAAGAGGCGTGTCTCGAAGTGGAGGTGTGTGCCTTTACTGAAACCCGTGTTGCCAGCCAGACCGATGGGTTGACCCGCTTTGACGGTACTACCAGTCTTGGTGAGGTGCTTGGAGAGGTGGCCGTAAACAGTTTCAAGTCCGTTGCTGTGGCGGATGACAACAACATTGCCATAGCCTGAAGGCTGATAGTCGACGACACGCACTTTGCCATCAAAAGCCGCACGGATTGTGTCGCCGTGGTTGGCGTTAATATCTATGCCTTTATGCTGGCGGCGGAAACGAGGGCGATAGCCGTAGTTGGAAGTGACGATGCGGTTGTTGATAGGCATGCAGAAACCGCGGAGGTCAATCTTGTACTCGCTGGGCAACTGCACGTTGCCGTAGAGGTTGATGTGGGAATCCTCCCAGTCGGGGTAGAGCTCGGCTGCGGGATCTTCGAGAAATTCTTCTTGCTCTTTCTGGAAAAGGCGCTGAATGGCAATGCTGTCCACAGCGCGCATCTTTTTGTCAACGGGAGCCTGTCGGGCTAAGAGGTCTTGCCCAGACATGGGCAGTGTGAATGTACTCAGCGCAAAGGCTATAAAAGACGTTTTAATGAAGTTGCGAAACATTATTTGTGGGTAAGTTTGTTTTCGGGGTTGAAGAGGATTAGAGCTTAGCACTCGTCGATAGAGTAGATGAAACCTTGGAGGGCACTCTTGTAGTCAAAAATCTCCTCGGGCTTGAAGAAGCGTGCGAGTTCGATGGCTGCATTCTCTACAGAGTCAGACGCATGAACGATGTTCTGTTGGTTGCTCATGGCATAATCACCACGAATAGTTCCTGGGTCGGCAGCGCGACCGTTGGTGAAGCCTGTCATGGCGCGTACGACCTGAACAGCTTCGACGCCACAGATGGCCATCGCCACGACGGGTGATGCCTTCATAGACGCTGCAAGAGCAGGGAAGAAGGGACGTTCGACGAGGTGAGCATAGTGCTCGCGAAGAATCTGGTCGGTCAGTTGCATCATTTTCATGCCGGCGATGCGGAGACCACGGCGCTCGAATCGGCTCGTGATTTCGCCGATGAGCTGGCGTTGTACACAACTGGGTTTGAGCAGTACAAGGGTTGTTTCCATGCTTAGCTTTGCTCTTTGATGGTATTTGAACAATATTTCGGCCGCAAATTTAGATAAAATATTCGACATAGACGAATACGTTAACTCTTTTTATTATTTTAAACTTTCTTTCTTGTCCCATGTCAAAGGAAAAACAGTTGATTTAACGTTTGTCAATAATGAAACACTTTTTTTTAACTGCACTCTTGTGCATGCTTATTCTGCCCATAGCGGCGCAGGATGAGCCTGGGAATCCGAGTCGCCGTGGTGGCCGCGGCGGTACACGTTTATTCCAAAACTTCTTGCCTCCAGCTACACCTGATGTCGTTGGGGGGCATGTCAATGCTCATGGCGGTTGCATCATCGCTCATGATGGACGATGGCTGTGGTATGGCGAAGCCCGTCCCGAGCAAGGCTTCACTTCGCTCGGTGTGAACCTCTATTCAGCCCCTCTCGATGCAACGCCTCGCGTGGCCGGTGATCCGCTTTCGTTGCCTTGGACCAAGCAGGGATTAGTCCTGTCGGTGGTCGATGAGGTGGGGTCGCCTATCGAGCGAGGGTGCATCATTGAGCGCCCTAAAGTCGTGTGGAACGATCGGACGAAGTTGTTCGTCATGATCTTCCATCTTGAATTGAAAGGACAGGGCTATGCGGCGGCGATGACAGGTTTCGCAACGAGTCCTACGCCCGAAGGTCCGTTCACGTTTCATCATGCTCAGCGACCTAATCCCAATCAGTGGCCTGCGGATTTCGCAGAGGTTGACGTACAGAAAGCACTTTCGCTGAAAGAAAGTGATTACAAGGAATGGTGGACGCCTGAGTGGCGGGTGGCTATTAAGGACGGATTGCTGTTGGCTAAAGACTTGAAAGATGGTCAGATGAGTAGGGATATGACGGTTTATGTCGACGATGATGGTACAGCGTGGCATATCTATTCGTCGGAAGAGAATTTGACAATCCAAGCTGCAGAACTCACTCCAGACTACCTTGGTTATACGGGTCGTTACTATCGCATTGCTCCAGGTGGACAAAACGAAGCCCCCTGCATTTTGAAACGTAATGGCATCTATTGGCTCATCTGCAGCGGATGCACAGGATGGACGCCTAATGAGGCGCGTATGTTTTCGTCGAGTAACATCGCAGGACCATGGACACAACACGAATCTCCGATGCGTGGTGAAGGTGCCAAGCGTACATTTGGTGGCCAAGGCACTTGGATCTGGCATCAGATGAGTTCGCAGACTGGGCAGCCCGAAAGTCTCTGTTTCATGGCTGATGTGTGGAATCCTCGTAGTCTTGCTAACTCTCGTCATCTTTGTCTGCCCATCACTTTTGATGAGGAGGGAAAACCCATCATTGAGCGGAAAAAAGAGAGCGTTGAGCCTTGAAAGTTTTGCTCATGTTTCAAGTGTTTCTTCTTTTTTAGCCTAAAAAATTGAAATAATGGCGTCTGTTTGCAACGGGCGTCATTTTTTTATGTATCTTTGTCGGCAGAAATAAGTTAATTTTAAACTTTTGAAGATGGAATATCGGAAATTAGGAAAAACAGGTCTGGAAGTGTCAGCGCTGAGTTTCGGTGCTTCGTCGCTCGGTGGCGTTTTCCATGAGATCGATGAAGGACGTGCCGTAGAAACCGTCGCAGTTGCCCTCGATGGAGGCATGAATCTTATTGATGTGTCGCCTTATTATGGGCATTATCGTGCAGAACGTGTTTTGGGCCGTGCTTTGCACCAGCTGCCTCGCGAGAAGTATATCCTCTCCACTAAGGTCGGGCGCTACGGCAAGGACGGCGTCAATACGTGGGACTATAGCGGCCGTCGTGCTCAGGAAAGTGTTTACGAGAGCATGGAGCGCCTTGGCGTTGAGCATATAGATATCATTAATGTTCACGACATTGAGTTTCAGGCAGCACTTCCTGGAGGTTTGCAGAAGGTGGTCGACGAAACTTTGCCTGCCTTGGTGGAACTCAGAGATAAAGGCCTTGTGAGCCACGTCGGCATTACAGACTTGCAGATTCCCAATCTTCGTTGGGTCATTGACCATAGTCCTGAAGGTACCGTGGAGACCGTTTTGAACTTCTGCCACTATTGCCTTTG
>CADCOX010000325.1 GCA_902803195.1 uncultured Bacteroidales bacterium | reverse complement strand
GAACCCACAGGTGCCCTTGACTCGAAGACGGGCGTCGAGGTGATGCAATTGCTCAAGAAACTCAATAGTGAGGAGCGCATCACTATGATCATCGTCACGCACGATCCCAACGTCGCTGGACAAACCAATCGCATCATCCGCATAAAAGACGGTATCATTGAAGAATGACAGAGCTCATTTCCGAGATATGGCAGACGACGCGTCGCAACAAGCTGCGCACTTCGCTTACGGGCTTCGCCGTGGCGTGGGGCATCTTTATGCTTATCGTGTTGCTGGGAGCTGGTAACGGGCTGTTGAATGCAAGTAATGAGAATAATGACCGCTACGTGGACAATTCCATGATGATTTTCGGCGGTCAGACCTCGAAGGCCTACGATGGTTTGAAGGAAGGTCGTGAAATCTCGCTCAACGACAACGACCTGCAAGTCACACAGGCACGTTTCACCCAGAATATTGACAAGGCAGGCGCTATCCTCTATGAGGGCGGAGCCACCATTACCTTCGGCGAGAACTACGTCAGCAGCAGTCTGCGCGGCGTCTATCCCATGTTTGCTGAAGTGAATAAGACGAAGATTGCCGTAGGCCGTTTTATCAATGATATCGACATACACGACCAACGCAAAGTGCTTGTCATCCCAGAGAATCAGGCGCGTGAACTTGTCCCCAACAACCCTCGGTCGTTGTTGGGCAAGACCGTGAGGGTAGGAGAGATGGCCTTTACCGTCGTGGGACTCGAGAAGGAGGACAAGAGCAGTATGAGCACGGATGTCAGTGTGCCTTTTACCACATTGAAGACCATCTACAATCGCGGCGACCATGTCGGACGCATTGTTTTCTCGTTCCATGGTTTGGAGAGCGAAGCCGACAACGAGGCCTTTGAGAAACGTTATCGAGCTACCATCAACCGTCAACATCGCGCTGCACCTGACGATGAGGAGTCTATCTGGATTTGGAACCGCTTCACGCAGGCGCTGCAGATGGCCAAAGGAACAAACATCATACAGACGGCACTATGGATCATCGGTCTGTTCACGTTGTTGAGCGGCATCGTAGGCGTGTCGAATATCATGCTAATTACGGTACGTGAGCGCACTCGCGAGTTTGGCATCCGCAAAGCTATCGGTGCATCGCCCGCCAGCATCCTGCGTATCATCATTACCGAGAGCATTATCATCACAGGTTTCTTTGGATATATCGGCATGCTCCTCGGCATCCTGGCAAACCTCTATATGGACGCAACACTCGGCTCGAAGCCTATCGAGACGGGATTGTTTACAACCACCGTCTTCGTCAACCCGACTGTTGGAATCGGCACTTGCGTAGCCGTCACCGTAGTCCTCATTATCGCGGGTACCATCGCAGGCCTTATGCCAGCATTGAAAGCCGCACGTATCCGACCCATCGTAGCCTTGATGGCAGAGTAGAATAACGAAATATCGAAATAACGAAATAACTAAATAAATTGATAGACCTCGACTCCTTCCACGAACTGTTGCAGACCCTTCTGCGCAACAAGACGCGATCGTTCCTCACTGGTTTCGGCGTGTTCTGGGGTGTGTTTATGCTCATTGGGCTTATCGGTGGCGGCGATGGGATGAAGGAGATGTTGAACAGCAACTTCGAAGGCTTTGCCACCAACTCCGCCATCATCTTCGAACAGCCTACGACGAAGCCCTATCACGGCTTTCGTAAGGGTCGTATGTGGTCGTTGGCGACGAGCGACATTGAACGTCTGCGTGCCCAAGTGCCACAGCTCGATGTGATTAGCCCCCTTGCTTCTAACTGGGGTGTTCAGGCTGTCAACGGCGACCACAAATTCAGCTGCAGTGTCAAGGGGCAATTGCCTGATTATGCGAAAGTAGAAGCTCCGACACTCTACTACGGACGTTTCATCAACGAGATGGATATAGTCCAGCAACGTAAGGTGTGTGTGCTTGGCAAGAAGGTCTACAAGACGCTCTTCCCAGGCGGTGGTGACCCTTGTGGACAACTCGTGCGCCTCGATTCGGCCTACTACTCGGTCATCGGCGTCAACTATGCCGGCGGCAACATGAACATCAACGGTTCTGCAGAGGAGTCCGTGTGCATTCCTCTCTCTCTGATGCAGCGCGCTTTCAATATGGGCGACCGCATCGACCTCATTGCCATCACAGCCCGTCGTGGTGTGGCCATGAGCGATATCACCCCTCAGATACGTGAAGTCATCGCTCGTGCTCACGACATTGACCCCACCGATGAAAAAGCTGTCACAGTGTTCAACACCGAGGTGCTCTTCGGGCTCTTGGACAATTTGTACCACGGCGTCGACCTGCTCATTTGGCTTGTCGGCATTGGCACGTTGCTTGCAGGTGCCATCGGCGTATCGAACATCATGATGGTGACCGTCAAGGAACGTACTACTGAGATTGGTATCCGCCGTGCCATAGGAGCCACGCCTCGTAATATCCTCACGCAAATCATCTCCGAGAGCATCCTCCTTACCTCGGTCGCGGGAATGAGTGGTATTCTCTTTGCCGTGCTTATCCTGCAGATGATGGAACTCGGTTTCACCGAGGATGGCATCGTGAAGGGGCATTTCCAAGTGGATTTCTGGACGGCCATTGGTGCCGCTGTTCTCCTTGCAGCACTCGGTGTGCTCGCAGGACTGGCTCCGGCCGCGCGCGCCATGAGTATCAAGCCCGTGGATGCGATGCGAGAGGAGTAGCCCTCTCATTGGTGTCTCCGCGGGTTACGTTTTTCGAAAGCGGACATTTGGCGATTGTTGATCGAATATGTTTATTTGCAATTAATAGAAAATAAGATAATGAAAAAGGTAATTAGTGTGATCATCGCAGTGCTTGTGGCACTCATCTTCCTCGGAACCTTTGTGTTCCTGTTCATCAATTCACGTCCGAAGCCCAGTCGCTACGAGACGTTAAAGCCAGCAGTCATGGACATTCGCAAGACGACCATCGTCACAGGAAAGATAGAGCCTCGCGACGAGGTTGCCGTGAAACCGCAGATATCGGGTATTATCACAGAACTCTATAAGCAAGCAGGACAGTATGTGCAGGCAGGCGAAATTATAGCGAAGCTTAAGGTTATCCCCGATATGAATCAGTTGGCATCGGCACAGAGCCGCGTTCGTTTGTCGCGACTCAACTTGGAGCAGGCCAAGACCGATTACGAACGCCAGAAGACGCTCTACGACAAAGGACTCATCTCGGCCAACGACTACGAGAAGGTCCGTCAGACCTACAATCAGGCACGTGAGGAGGCCAAAGTCGCTCAGGAGCAACTCGAACTCACTCGTGATGGCGTCTCCGCGAGCAATGCCTCGTCCAGCAACACGCTTGTCCGCAGCACCATCAGCGGCATCATTCTCGACATTCCAGTGAAGGTCGGTAACTCGGTGATTCTCAGTAATACATTCAACGATGGTACAACCATTGCTTCAGTGGCCGACATGAGCGATTTGATCTTCAGAGGGAATATCGATGAGACCGATGTAGGGCGCCTCACGCCAGGCATGTCAATGCAAATCACCATTGGTGCGATGCAGGACGTGCGCTTCGCCGCAGCCCTCGAGTACATCAGTCCGAAAGCCGCTGCTACCACGGGTGGTGCCAATCAGTTTGAGATCAAAGCTGCCGTGCGTCTGCCCGAGGAAGTGTCCACTGAAGCCATCCGTAGCGGCTATAGTGCTACGGCTCAGATCGTTCTTGCGGAAGCATCTAAAGTCCTTACCATACCAGAAGCTGCTATCGAGTTCTCGGGTGATAGTACTTTCGTATATGTTGTCAATCATCCCGATGCCAGTAGCCCTATCTATGAACGCCGTGCCGTTACGACGGGTCTTTCCGACGGTATTAATATCGAGATTCGTTCTGGTCTGAAGCCCGACGAGAACGTCCGTGGAAGTCTTATCGTAACGGATAAGGAAAAGGAAATGTAAAAAAGTATTGTTTAACCCTTGTTGAGCCAGTCGTCGATGAGTCGGCGGGCAATGGACGACTTGCCTGGGATGGGGGGCATAGCATCGCGCGTGAACCATCCGCCTTGCGAAAGTTCGGAGCGTTGAAGGTGTATGTCGCCTGAAACATAGTCGGCGGTAAAACCCACCATGAGCCCGCAAGGGTAGGGCCAAGGTTGAGAACCGAAGTAACGTATGTTCGTGATTTCCAATCCCGTTTCTTCGCGGACTTCTCGTTGCACGGCGCCCTCCAGCGTCTCGCCAGTCTCGACAAAACCTGCAACGAGACCGTAATAAGGGCGTCGGAAGTTGTTGGCGTGTACCAATAGTACCATGTCGGCTTTTGTCACCCTTACAATCACGGCTGTTGCCAACTGTGGCCATAGTTCTTTGCCACACTCCGTGCATCGTTTGGATATTTCCGTCTCAAACTTCATCGGGGCTCCGCAACAGCCGCAGTACTTACTGTTCTGGTCCCAATAGATAAGTTCTGCCGCTTTGCCGGCAAGGGCGTAGCTCTCTTCGTCAAGTACATCGAAACTGGCGCGTAAAGGCATCATCTCCCAACGTTCACTTTTGACTACAGGGACGTCTAAACGAACGACTTTCAACGTCTTGTCATCATAGTTCAGCGTCGTAACGATGTTCCAGGGATGTAACACTACGGGTGGCTCATCGCCAAAGGGAAGAGAGAAGGCGCCATCAGCGCCCTCTCTCTCTAATAGAATGTCGCCTGCACAAAGGCAAGCCCAAATTGTTCTCATTTGAAAAGTAATTTCTCTCATCCCAAAGGAAGCGTGGGAGAGGTCTTAGATTCCAAGATCTGCGCAGACAGCCTTCACCTTGGCCATGCCCTCCTCACATGCAGCGGGGTAGCACTTGGGGCACTCCATCGTGGCAGGAGCCTCAATGTAGAATTTAATCTTAGGCTCTGTACCGCTGGGGCGTACACTGACTTTAGTGCCGTCCTCGGTGAACCACTGAAGGACATTGGAGGTAGCAGGCATGTCGAGTTTGCTGACGTTGCCTTCGCCATCAGTAGCCGTGAGTGCCTGGTAGTCCTTCGTGCAGACGACCTTGGAGCCGCCTAGGGTCTTCGGGGCTTTGGCGCCACGGAAGTCGGCCATCATCTGCTTGATCTCGTCGGCACCTGTCTTGCCGGGACGAACAACGTTCACCGTGTTGTTGAGCGTATAACCGTACTCGAGATAGATGTCCATGAGCAAGTCGTAGAGCGTCTTGCCGTTGTCCTTGGCCCAAGCTGCAATTTCGCAGATGAGACAGATCGAGGCGGGGCTATCCTTATCACGAACCTTGTCAAACGGCAGGAAGCCGAAGCTCTCCTCTCCACCGCCGATGTACTTCTTGATACCTTCGTTCTCGCGGATGAGCGCGGCAATCCATTTGAAGCCCGTGTAGCAGTCCATCATCTCGACGCCGTTCTTGTCAGCAATCTTCTTGATGAGTTCGGTGGTGACGATGGTCTTAACAAGGAACTCATTACCCTTGAGTTGGCCGAGTTTCTTCTTGTTGGCGATGATGTACCAAGCGAACATCATGCAAGTTTGGTTGCCGTTTAGGATTTCCCATTCACCTTTCGGGTTGCGGCAAACGATAGCCAAGCGGTCGGCATCGGGGTCGCTGGCAATGACGAGATCTGCATTCAGCTTCGAACCGAGCTTCATGCCGAGGGTCATAGCCTCGGAGTTCTCAGGATTTGGGCTGACGACGGTGGGGAAGTTGCCGTCGATGACCATCTGCTCGGGCACGACATGGATGTTCTGGAAGCCCCATGAGCGCAGTGCCTCGGGGATGATGACGCGGCCTGTGCCGTGGAGTGGGGTATAGACGATGTTGAGGTCCTTCTGACGGAGGATGACTTCCTGATCGACCATGGCTTCCTTGACGGCCTGGAGGTAGTCCCAGTCCATCTCGCCGCCGATGATTTGGATGAGGTCGGGGTTGCCTTCCCATTTGACGTCTTCGACTTTCACTTTGTTCACTTCGTCGATAATGCCCTTATCATGCGGGCTGAGCACCTGCGCACCATCGTCCCAGTAAGCCTTG